>DAMDNI010000001.1:0-1144 GCA_032083825.1 Bergeyella sp.
CATATCAATGATGTTCTGCTTGAATTTGCAGATAAATACGGGGTGAAAATCTTAGCCCAGAATGAAACCTATTATACCGAAAAATCTGATGCTAATATTCAGGATATTTTGTTTTGCATCAAAGACGGGGAAAAGCTGTCTTCACCTGTAGGAAAAGGTTTCGGGAAAAGACGCGGGCTTCCGACACAGGAATTTTATATTAAAAATACAGATGAATTAAAACAGGCTTTTAGAAATTATCCGGATTCTTTCGAAGCATATTCTGAATTCTTAGAAAAATTTGAGCCTTATACATTGAAACGTGAGGTTTTGCTTCCGGCATTCGATATTCCGGAAGAGTTTCAAAGCGAAGAAGATTTGAAAGATGGCGGAAAACGAGGGGAGAATGCATATCTCAGGCATTTAACCTACGATGGCGCTGCTAAAAAATATCCTGAAATAACTGATGAGATTCGGGAAAGGCTTGATTTTGAACTTGAAATTATTGCTAATACAGGTTATCCAGGATATTTTCTGATTGTTCAGGATTTCTGTAATGAAGCCAGGAATATGGGAGTTTGGGTTGGTCCCGGGCGTGGTTCTGCAGCAGGTTCTGCAGTTGCCTATTGCATCGGAATTACCAACGTAGATCCAATTGAATATGATTTGCTTTTTGAGAGGTTTCTGAATCCCGAACGTATTTCCATGCCGGATATTGATATTGATTTTGACGATGAAGGAAGAGATAAAATCATCAAATGGGTAGTCGAAAAGTACGGGAAAATGAATGTGGCGCAAATTATTACCTATTCAGTTTTAGGCGGAAAATCTGCGATTAAAGATGCGGGAAGAGTGCTGGATGTTTCCATTTCGGATACCAATAATATTGCAAAGCTCATTCCTTCAACACCGGGGATGAACATTGCGAAAGCATTCGCCAAATTCGATAAGCTTGCTCCTGAAGACAAAGTGCTTGCTGAAGAGATGAGATCAATACTTGATGATCCTAATGATTCAAGATACGCTGTTCTTTCTTCTGCCCAGAAAATGGAAGGCTGCATCAGGAATACAGGAATTCACGCTTGCGGTGTTATCATCACGCCTGAAGATATTTCAAATCTGGTTCCGATTACAACAGCTGCTAAAGATGCAGATATCTTGGTTT
>DAMDNI010000001.1:1154-4899 GCA_032083825.1 Bergeyella sp.
AATCATGATGAGATTCCGCTGACGGACGAAAATACTTATAAACTCTTTCAGGAAGGAAGAACAATCGGCATATTCCAGTATGAAAGTCCCGGAATGCAAAAATACATGCGCGAGCTGAAACCAACTGTTTTTGCCGATCTTATTGCGATGAATGCGTTGTACCGCCCAGGTCCGATTAAATATATCCCGAATTTTATCAACAGAAAGCATGGTCTTGAAGAAATCGTTTACGACCTGCCGGAAACGGAAGAATATTTAAAAGAAACCTACGGAATCACAGTTTACCAGGAACAGGTAATGCTTCTTTCCCAAAAGCTTGCAAATTTTACTAAAGGTGAAGCCGATACCCTCAGAAAAGCGATGGGAAAAAAACAGATCGATGTTCTGAACAAAATGTATCCTAAGTTCATAGAAGGCGGAAAGAAAAATAATCTGAATGAGGAAAAACTAGAGAAAATCTGGAACGACTGGAAAGCGTTTGCGGAATATGCTTTTAATAAATCTCACTCAACCTGTTATGCCTATATAGCGTATCAGACTGCTTATCTGAAAGCCAATTATCCTGCGGAATATATGGCGAGCGTAATGTCAAATAATATTAACAATACCAAGCAGATTACCATGTTTATGGAAGACTGCAAAAATATGGGTGTTGATGTTTTGGGGCCTGACGTTAACGAAAGTCAATATGAATTTGCAGTAAATGAAAAAGGCCAGATCCGTTTTGGTTTAGGTGCTATTAAAGGAATCGGTGAAGGTCCGAGTGAAGCCATTGTACAAACCAGAAAAGAAGGGAGATTTAAAAGTATTTATGATTTTTTTGAAAGAATTCCTTCCGGGCAGGCAAATAAAAGAGTGGTGGAAAGTCTTGTGGTTGCAGGTGCTTTTGATGAGGTTGACAGTTTTCACAGGGCGCAGTACTTTGATATTGATAATACAGGAAGAACCAATATTGAAAAACTAATCCGTTACGGGCAAAGTTTTCAGGATAGTAAAAATGAACTTGAAAATTCTCTTTTTGCAGATTTTGCAGATGAAGTTAGGATTGAGCCTCCGAAAATAAATTCCGCTCCGGAATGGCCAAATATGCACAAGCTCAACAAAGAAAAAGAAATCATCGGATTTTACCTTTCTGCACATCCTTTGGATGAATTCAAATATCAGTATCAATTTTTGCAGGGAGCATTAAGCCGTAAAGAAATTCTTGAAACCAAAAAAGAAGAATTCCCTGAGATTGAAAAAGTAATTCTTCCTCTTGAAAACATTGATGATAAAGAAACGGATGACGATTTAGTAGATATTCCCACTGATGTTCCTGCGGATCCTGATGAAGAAATCCTGGTTGAGGAGCCAACCAAAAAGGCTGAACCGAAAGGAAGCTTTGGATTTTTGAATCTTGATGAGGTGGAGGCATTCCGCGATATCGCATTTGCCGGGCAGCAGCCGGAATTATTTGAAAATTCAAAACTTTCATGGAAAGAAAAACAAGCACTGAAAGAAAAGGGTAAAGAATATATGGTTGCCGGCCTTGTAACGGAGTATTCTGTTCGTGATGGCAAAAACAGTGGAGAAAAAATCGCTTTTGTCACGATGGAAGATTACAGCGGAAGCTGCAGTTTTCGTTTAGGAGATAGGGATTACATGAAGTTTCGTGACAGGATTGACGTGCAGAGATTTTTAATTTTTAAAATAAAATATGTTCAGGTTTCTGACGGGAGGGTATTTATCAATGTCTCTGATGTTTTCGATCTTAAAGAAGCATTTGAAAAATTTGCGCGAAGCCTAACGATTGTGATGGACGTTAATGATTTGCGTAAAGATGATTTGGATTTTTTCAGGGAAAACGTATTCCAGTCCGAAGGGAAACAAAAGCTGAGTTTCTATGTTAAAAATCCTGAAGACGGAAGCCATATTGAATTATATTCGATGAAAAGTCATGTAGATCTTAATGGAGATTTGCTGGAAATATTCAATCAGGGACAAAAGTTTGAAGTATTTTTAAATTAAGTTCAGTATAATAATTAATTCAGTTTTCAAAACATGAATTATTTGTTAATTATTGATTTTTTTTGTGTTAATTCTGTTTGTGCTATTTTTTAGATAAATTATATCTAATAATTTTTAATAATTCAGTTGTTTTTTGCTATTTCTTTGTTTTTGTATTTTTTTTAGTTGATACGTTATTTTTATTTTTATTGAATAAATGTTAATAAAATAGTTTTTTAGTTCTTGAATTTATTTTATATTTGGCGTAATTAAATAAAATAAATAATTTATGAAGAAATTTTTACTATCGTGCTTTTTAGCACTGGGAATTGGTGCGAATGCACAGTTTACACAAAATTTTGATGCCGGATTAACCATACCAACTGGATGGACAGTTCTTAATGGTGGCGATTCAAATACATTCACTGCTCGTGCAGTGCCTACAGGTGGAACTGTAACAGCTGCACAAAGTGGATCTAATGTAGCTGGTATTAGTTATGGTTCGACAGCTCATGATGACTATTTAGTTACTCCGGCTATAACTGTTCAGTCAGGAGTTAATGACAGGCTTACTTTCTGGGTGGCAAGTTATAGCTCTAGCTATCTTGAAAGCTATGATGTGAAACTATCTACAACAACACCGACTGCTGCTGCTTTTACAACTACATTAAAAGCTTCTTCAAAAGCACCTGCAGCGTGGACTCAAGTTGTAATAGACCTTCGTTCTTATGTTGGACAGACTGTTTATGTAGGTTTACATGCAACAGATACTGATCAATGGTATTTATTTTTTGACACAGTCGTAAATGATACTTATCCTACAACTCCGCCATCATGTATCACTGCTACTACACCAGCAAATGGTGCCACTGGTGTTACTGTAAGACCTTCTTTCACATGGGGAGCTGCAACAGGAGCTGAAAGTTATAAACTTTATTTAGGAACATCTTCAGGAAACTATGATCTGATCAATGGTGTTGCCGCATCTTCAGGGGCTACTTTAACCAATAATCCGCCTTTAGTTGCTAATACTACTTATTATCTTAAAGTAGTAGCATCTAATTCTATTGGTGATGCTACAGGATGTACTGAGACTACATTTACAACAGGTCCAAACCCTTTTGCTCCTTATTGTGGTCCGTTTACATCAACGACGCCTACCCAAATTGCACCAATTAAATCGGTTACTTTTGCAGGAGTTACTAATACTTCTGATGCATCAGCAACTGCTGTCGGAACTTTTGCAACTGAGCAAAGTTTCACAGATGTTGTATTTGAGGTAGCTAATAATGTAACAACAGTTCCTATTACTGTTCAGGGGATTGGAGTTGCCAACAACGGATGGGCTACTTCAGTATTTGTTGACTGGAATGATGATGGTGATTTTGATGATTCAGGGGAAGCTTATTTTAACACTACAGCTACTATTAAGAGAACAACTACTGTTACAGGAGGTGTTGCTACATTGACAGGTGATATTGCAATTCCTTCGGGAACTACTGCTGGAAATAAGAGAATGAGAGTTAAATATAACTTCTCAAATGCATCAATCAACTCTCCGCTTACAACTGCTTGTACAGATTTAACAAACGGGCAAGTAGAAGATTATACTATCAAAATTGTTGATCCAACATTAGCTGTTTCTAATACTGATAAATCAAAAGTATCTGTATATCCAAACCCATTCACAGATGTACTTAAGATTTCTGATGTAAAAGGTGTTAAATCAGTTTCTGTAAACGACGTTTCAGGAAGACAG
>DAMDNI010000001.1:4909-8156 GCA_032083825.1 Bergeyella sp.
GGTTAAAACACTTGCACCTTCTGCAGAACTTAATTTATCTTCTTTAAAAGCTGGTTTATATATTGTTAATCTTCAAATGGAAGATGGCAGTGTGAAATCTTTCAAAGCAATTAAAAAATAATTTTAAGCTTTAAAATACATTAAAATTAGCCGTCACTTTATGTGGCGGCTTTTTTATTTTGGAAAATAGTATAATCTGTTTTTCCTGATTATTGCGATAGGCAAAACCTAACTTTACTCATTCTAAATTACCGAAAATTATCCGTATTTTTGTATCCAAATATTTAAGTTAGAATGTTAACGAAGACACAGATTCAGGATTTCCTGAAAGATATAGAAGTTGAGGATTTGGTGAACAATATCCAGATTATGGGAGATGAGATTTATATTGATATGACTGCTCATTCTCCGGCTATGCATGAGAAAAAAAAGCTTGAAGTTGCAATGAAGCAGGCATTTGCTTCCGAATTTGGAGAGAGTGTCAATCTGAAGCTTAAAATTGCCTCCCCCGAGCCAACTCAGGTACAGCAAAACCAAATTAAAGGAAAAGAAATTCCCGGAATTAAAAATATAATTGCTATCGCTTCCGGAAAAGGTGGTGTAGGCAAATCTACAGTAGCAGCAAATCTGGCAGTTACATTGGCTAAAATGGGATTTAAGGTTGGGATTCTGGATGCCGACATTTACGGGCCGTCAGTTCCGACAATGTTTGATACAGAAAGCGAGAAGCCATTATCAGTAGAAGTAAATGGAAAAAATTTAATGCAGCCGATTGAAAATTATGGTGTAAAGATGCTTTCCATCGGATATTTTTCAGGAGCAAACCAGGCGGTTGTATGGCGAGGTCCAATGGCTTCCAAAGCACTTCAGCAATTGTTAAGAGATGCAAATTGGGGCGAGTTGGATTTTCTTCTGATTGATCTTCCTCCGGGAACAGGTGATATTCATTTGTCTATTATTCAGGAAGTTCCCGTAACGGGAGCCGTGATTGTGAGTACGCCTCAACATGTTGCGCTTGCAGACGTAAGAAAAGGAATCGCAATGTTTACTATGGAAAGTATCAACATTCCGGTTTTAGGGCTTGTTGAAAATATGGCATATTTTACGCCGGAAGAATTACCGGATAATAAATATTATATATTTGGAAACCAGGGAGCACAATATCTTGCTGAAGATCTGCATATTCCTGTTTTGGGTGAAATTCCTTTAATTCAGAGCATCAGGGAAGCAGGAGATGTTGGAAGGCCGGCAGCTTTGCAGGAAAACTCCAAAATCGCTGAAATTTATATCAAAACCGCACAAAATATGGTAGAAAGCCTTGTGGAAAGAAATAAGAATCTTCCTCCAACAGAAGCCGTAAAAATTACTACAATGGCAGGCTGTTCTCCGAAAAAATAATTTTTTGTAAATTGCTGAATCAAAATTTATTACATGAGTACCCAAGATATACAACTAGAAGATACCGTAACAAGAGTTATGGAAGCTCTGGAAAGCATTCGCCCTTTTCTTAATAAAGACGGCGGCGATATTGAATTGATAGATATTAAAGACAATAAAGTCTATGTTAAACTTTTAGGAAACTGTTCAGGCTGTTCTCTCAGTACCTCCACAATGAAACTCGGAGTGGAAAATATGATTAAACAGCACGCTCCGGAAATAGAAGAAGTTTTCAGTGTGATAGAATAGAAAAATTAGCGGACATTTTGTTCGCTTTTTTTGTGTTTTAAAATAGTTGTTTTGGATTTAAGTTATAAAATTTGTATATTTAATACCATAATTAACATTAAATAAAAACACAAACTATGTTTGACTTTCTTGACAGTCTGGAATCTATGCACCGTATTTTTTGGTATATTTCTCTGACCGCAAGTCTAATTTTTCTCGTACAAACCATTCTTACTTTTTTAGGCGGAGATTCTTCTGATGGCTTAAATGCCGATTTTGATGGAGATTTTCATCATGCTGACGCACCTTTCCAGCTTTTTTCTTTTAGAAATTTAATCAATTTTCTGCTCGGTTTTGGTTGGACCGGAGTAGCATTTTTCAATGCTATTGACAATAAAATTCTGCTGATTGTTTTAGCTGTTTTGGTCGGAATTGCTTTTGTCTTACTGTTTTTCTTCCTGATTTTGCAGATTCTGAAGCTTACAGAAGACAACACCTTTAAAATTGAAAATCTTACAGGTAAAACAGGAGAAGTTTATCTCAACATTCCGGGAAATATGAATGGAAAAGGAAAAATCCAGATTTCTCATAAAGGAACCAGCCACGAATTGCAGGCAATGACGCGATCTGAGGAAAGTATACCTTCGGGAAGTTTTGTAAAAGTGGCTTCTGTAGAAGATAAAATTCTTATAGTTTCCAGAATTTAATTTTTCAAACATAATCAATTTCAGTTTTCAAATCGGGAATCTGAAATCTCTATCTTTCATTTAATATTTTAAAAATAAACTATGGCATTATCAGGTACTTTAATCATTATTATTGTAGCAGTATTCGTATTTTTTGTCACTTTTATGGCGTTGATTTCGCGGTATAAAAGATGTCCTTCTGACAAAATTTTGGTTATTTACGGGAAAACAGGAGGAAGTTCCGCAAAATGTATTCATGGTGGAGGAGCTTTTGTATGGCCGGTAATCCAGGATTATGCTTATCTTGATCTGAAGCCGATTTCCATTGAAGCTAATTTGACCAATGCGCTTTCCAGGCAGAATATTCGGGTAGATGTTCCGTGTAGGTTTACTATTGCGATTTCTACTGAACAGGATACAATGGGAAATGCAGCAGAACGTTTATTAGGGCTTTCTCAGGAGCAGATTCAGGAACTTTCAAAAGATATTTTATTCGGACAGCTTCGTTTGGTGATTGCAACGATGACGATTGAGGAAATCAATACAGACAGAGATAAATTCCTTGATAATATCTCTAAAAACGTAGACACCGAATTGAAGAAAATCGGACTGAAATTAATCAATGTAAACGTAACTGATATTAAAGATGAATCAGGATACATCGAAGCTTTAGGAAAAGAAGCTGCAGCAAAAGCAATCAATGAAGCAAAAATTTCTGTGGCCGAACAGGAAAAAATTGGTGAAACCGGGAAAGCAAGCGCAGACCGGGAAAAAGATGTTGTAATTGCCGAAACAATGCGAGATCGTGATGTGAAAATTGCGATTACTCAAAAAGATAAAGAAATTTCGATTGCATCTGCAGCAAAAGATGAATCTATCGGTAAGGCTGAAGCAGA
>DAMDNI010000001.1:8166-10749 GCA_032083825.1 Bergeyella sp.
AAAAAGAATCCAGAATTGCTACTTCTTTAGCCAATTCCATTGCAGTAAAAGGAGAAAATGAAGCAAAAATTACAATTGCCAACTCCGATGCGGAAAGAAGGGAAAAAGAAGCTGAAGCCTTGAGAATTGCGACTGCTGCAGAAAAAGTTCAGTCAGCAAAAGCTTTGGAAGAATCTTATGTTGCTGAGCAGGCTGCAGAAGCAGCAAGAGCGGAAAGAGAACGTTCTACCCAGAATGCAAATATTGTAATCCCTGCTGAAATTGCAAAACAAAAAGCCATTATTGATGCGCAGGCTGAAGCTGAAAAAATCAGATTGCAGGCAAAAGGAGAAGCGGATGCAATTTTTGCTAAAATGGAAGCAGAAGCAAAAGGTTTATATGAAATCCTGACCAAACAAGCCCAAGGTTACGACCAGGTGGTAAAAGCTGCAGGTGGTGATGCCAACAATGCATTCCAGTTATTACTAATTGAAAAACTTCCTGAATTGGTGAAAACTCAGGTAGAAGCCGTGAAGAATATTAAAATTGATAAAATTACAGTTTGGGACAGCGGAAATAATGGTGATGGACAGACTTCAACGTCTAATTTTGTTTCCGGAATGATGAAAACAGTTCCGCCGTTGAATGATCTTTTCAATATGGCAGGATTGAATTTACCGGATTACCTGAAAGGAAAATCGGACAATGAAAAAAAGGAGATCATAAAAATCATCGAAGAAAGAGTGGAGAAAAAAAAACCTGCCGAAGATGATGAAGAAAATAAAGACAACAATGATCCGAAAGCATAAAATAAAATTTCATAAAAAAAAGATTCGGGCGGCGCAGCCGCCCGAATCTTTTTTTTATGAAATTTCCGAAACCCTATTTCGCTAAAGCTTTTATGTCTGAGATTTCAAGAATATTTTTAGGATAGCCCTTTATTACGGCATTGATCATGGCTTTGCCGACTTCATTTAATGTTAAAGATTGAGAAGGTAAGATCTTCGGAAACAGCCAGATAATCGGTTTAAAAAACCATTTTACATTTATCTGTCCTTCTGCCGGTTTCATAAATCCCGGACGAAAATTATATTCTGTCTGGAAACCCAGTTCCAAAAGATCATTTTCTGTTCTGCCTTTTACTCTTGCCCACATTAGGTTTCCATCTTCCGTACTGTCGGTGTGTGCTCCAGAAACATAATTGAAAATAATTTCCGGGTTTTGTTTTAGTGCTATTTTTGCAAAATGTAAAGTTGTATCATATGTGATTTCAGTATATTTCTGTTCGTCTAATCCGATGCTGCTGATTCCTGCACAGAAAAATACACCATCATAGCCTTTCAGGTTTTCATCATTTTCCTCCAATTTTAGAAAATCGGGGACGATATATTCTTTTAATTTCGGATGCGTCTTCCCTGAACGTTTTCTGCTGACGCTTAAAATTTCAGAAACTTCAGGATTGTCAAGACATTCCAGCAGAACACCTTCGCCTACCATTCCGGTTGCGCCTGTCAGTATAATTTTGATTGTTTTCATGAGCTCTTTTTGAAATAGACGTTTCAAAAGAGAAATTACTTTATTTTTCTAAGCCTAATTCTTTAATAGAGATTTCGCGCATTTCCACTTTACGGATTTTTCCTGAGATGGTCATGGGGAATTCATCTACAAATTTCCAGTATTTTGGAACTTTGTAATGGGCGATTCTTTCTTTACAGAATATCATCAGTTCTTCTTCCGAAACAGGTTTTCCTTCACGCACTTTGATCCATGCCATTACTTCTTCCCCGAATTTTTCGCTCGGAACTCCAATCACTTGTGCGTCCAGAACATTCGGATATTGATACAGAAAGTCTTCAATTTCTTTTGGAGAAATATTTTCACCACCGCGGATAATTAAATCTTTGATTCTTCCGGAAATGTGAATGTAGCCTTCATCATCCATCATTGCCAGATCTCCGGTGTGCATCCATCTCTGTTCATCCAGAACTTGCCTGGTAGCTTCAGGATTATTCCAGTATTTCAGCATTACGGAATAACCTCTTGTGCATAATTCCCCGTTTTCTCCCCGCTTTACGATTTCTCCGTTTTCAGGGTTAATGATTTTGATTTCCAGATGATTATGAATAGTTCCTACAGAATTGACCTGTTTTTCAAAAGGGGTTCCGATTTTAGTTTGTGTGGAAACCGGTGAAGTTTCTGTCATTCCGTAGCAGATTGTAACTTCTTTCATATTCATCTGGTTTTCCACTTTTTTCATAACTTCAGGCGGACAAAGAGAGCCTGCCATGACGCCTGTTCTTAATGATTTTAAATTAAATTCCCGGGAATCCATTTCGTGAAGCATGGTAATAAACATTGTAGGAACACCATAAAGCGATGTACATTTTTCTTTTTCCACAGCTTCAAGCGTTTTTAAAGGATCGAAGCTGTCATTCGGAATTACCATTGTTGCACCGTGAGTAGTACAGGCAATATTTCCGATGACCATTCCGAAACAATGAAAAAACGGAACGGGAATGCAGACTTTATCTTTATCAGAATAGTGTAGACGAATTCCGATAAAATATCCGTTATTCAGAATATTATGATGCGAAAGCGTAACTC
>DAMDNI010000001.1:10759-29851 GCA_032083825.1 Bergeyella sp.
GAAAACCTGTGGTTCCTGAAGTGTACTGAATGTTTACAGGATCATCAAATTGTACTTTGCTTTCCCTGGTCTCAAGCTCTTCATCGGAAATTTTTTCTCCGCCTTTTAGAAAATGGTCCCAGCTTTCGTCCCAGAAGATTTCTTCCTTCAGAGTAGAAGTAAATTCTCTTGCATCATCAATCATCTTTTTATAGTTGCTGGATTTAAAGCTTAATGCAGAAAAAATATACGTAATTTCCGACTGGTTAAGTACAAAAATCAATTCGCTGGTTCTGTATGCAGGATTAATATTCACCATAATCACTCCAATCTTTGCAGTCGCATATTGCAGTAAAATCCACTGATAGCAGTTTGGCGACCAGATTCCGACTCTTTCGCCGGATTGTACACCAAGATTGATTAATGCTTTTGCAACCAGGTTTACCTGCTCATAAAATTCTGCATAAGTAGCTCTGTAATCCTGATGGGCACATATCAAGGCTTCTTTTTCGGGGAATTTTTTTGTAGTTTTTTTTAAATTTTCTCCGATAGTTTCTCCTAAAAGCGGGATATCGGAAGCACCATGCACATAAGATAAGCTGGAATTCATATTTTATGAATGTTTAGAATTAAAAAATCTGCTATCCGAGGCAGATAGCAGATATAAAAATATAAATATTTTCAGAGAAAATAGATTGATTTGCCAAAAATCAGGATCTGTTTTTCAAATTCACTTCATAAAGATCTGTCCGCCTGTCTTTAAGCGTTTGAACGGAACCATTGTAATGAAGTTCTTTGAGTAAATTCAGATCAACATCCACAATCAGTGTCATTTCTGTATTCGGAGTCGCTTCACCTTTCACAGCATTAGAAGGAAATGCAAAATCTGAAGGTGTAAAAACAGCTGCCTGTCCAAACTGAATATCCATATTGCTGACACCCGGAAGATTTCCTACACAGCCTGCAATGGCGACATAGCACTCATTTTCGATGGCTCTTGCTGCGGCACACGCACGTACTCTCATGTAAGCATTCTGGGTGTCGGTGAGATAAGGAACGAGAAGGATTTTCATGCCCTGATCAGCAAGGATTCTCGGAAGTTCGGGAAACTCAACATCGTAGCAAACCAAAATTCCGATTTTTCCGCAGTCGGTATCGAAAACTTTTACATCGTTTCCGCCTACCATTCCATAATGTTTTTTTTCGTTGGGTGTAATGTGGATTTTGCGGTATTCATCGCGTTTTCCGTCGCGGTGAAGAAGATAGCTGATGTTGTACATATTGCCGTTTTCCATTACGGGCATGCTTCCGGAAATAATATTTACATTGTAGCTTACAGCAAATTCTGCGATTTTGTTAACAATTTGTTCGGTCAGTTTTGACAATTCTTCCATTGCTTCTCTTTCGTGGAGGTGATTGTAAGCGGCAAGAAGCGGCGTATTGAATAATTCCGGGAATAAACAAAAGTCTGATTCATAATCACTGATGACATCCACAAAAAATTCGACCTGCTGAAAAAAGGCGTCTATATCTTTAAACGGACGCATCTGCCACTGAACTAAGCCTAAACGAATCACGCTGTCCTGCATCGTGTTTTTTTGCTGTGTATAATAGATATTGTTCCATTGCAGGAGAACGGCATATTCCCCGGATTCCGAATCGCCTTTAAGATAGCCTTTCAGGATTTTGATTGGTGAAAAATTGTTGGAAAGCTGAAAGGTGAGAACGGGATCATATATTTCTTTTTTCCTTACTTTCTGAATGTATTGTCTTGGTGAAAGTTCATCGCTGTACAAATGATAATTAGGAATTCTTCCGCCAAGAATAATGGACTTTAAATTTTTAATTTCACATAATTCTTTTCTTGCATCATATAATCTTCTTCCTAAACGAAGCGCACGATATTCCGGGTGTACAAAAACTTCAATCCCATACAGGACATTTCCGATGTTAGAGTGTGTACTGAAGGTTTCATTCCCGGTAATTTCGTTATATGTATGCTGATCGCCGAAAAGCTCATACTGAACGATAATGGAAAGTGCCGTAGCGACAAGTTTTCCGTCAACTGTTATGCAAATTTGTCCTTCGGGGAAAATAGAGGTGAGTTTCTGGATATTTCTTTTAGACCAAGTGTTGTCTTCAATTTCAGGATATGCTTCCTGCATCGATTCTACGAGTTCGTCATAGTCGTCCAGCGAAAGTTTTCTGATGTCTACCTGCATTTTTTATTTTTTTAAATTTTTAACGCGCCTTTTCCGGCGCGCTATTTTATATTTTCACAAAGGAATGAACAATTTTTGGAAATGTTCATCCATCATTTGCGGCTTTTATTTTTCTTCAGATTGTCATAAATATTATGTATCAAACCATCTGCCACAGAAATTTTCGGAACATAAATCTGTGAAATATTTCCCCATGAAAGTACGTTGGTAAAGATGGTAAGCGCAGGAACCAGGACATCAGCCCTGTCTTCACGGAGATTGTATTTTACCATTCTTTCTTCAACAGAAAGATTCGAGGTTTCTTTGAGGAATTTTTTAAGGGAAGCAGAAGAAATTGCCTTTCCTTCTTTTGTCTTGCTCATAGAGAATAATTTATTGATATTTCCTCCTGAACCAATGGCAACAACAGATTTTTTGCTGAGAATATTGGTTTTGATTTCTTCTTTCATTTCTTTCCAACGGTCTTCTGTTACGAGATTGTTGAGAAGGCGGATGGTACCGATATTGAAAGAATGTTTGTATTTCAGCTTCCCGTTTTCATAAAAAGTAAGTTCTGTAGAACCTCCGCCAACGTCGATGTAAAGATATCCGAAATTTTTATCAAGCCCTTCTGCTACATGGTTTTCATAAACAAGAGTGGCTTCTTCGTCTCCGGAAATAATTTCGATATCAATGCCTGAAGTTTCCTTCACTTCTTTTATGATTTCTTTTCCGTTTCGGGCATCGCGCATAGCACTTGTTGCGCAGGCACGATAATGTTCTACTTTGTAAATTTTCATTAAATCACTGAAAATCTTCATGGAATCGATCACCATTTTTTCCCGTTCTTTACCGATTTCTCCTTTTGTGAAAACGTCCATTCCCAGGCGCAAAGGTATTCTCAGAAGATTCAGTTTTATAAATTCCGGCTTTTTTTTGGGTGATACTTTTACCTCGTTGATCAGCAGTCTTGCTGCATTACTTCCTATATCTATAGCTGCTATTATCATTGTTTTGTTTCAATTTTAATTTTAGTAAAAAAGAATTTTAAAAATTAAATTTAAAAACAATTTTTTTATTTCAGTAAACTATTTCTCTTTTTGCTGAAGATAACGGTAAGTTTCGATCTGTGAACGGATTTCTTTTTCCCCATTTTTGACGTATTTGTTTTTAAGCTTATTGTCAAGAATCCGGGCTTTTACATTGTCTTTGAGCTGGATTTCAAGGATGTCTTTCAGCTCTTTCTTCAGGTTTTTCTGAGTGATTTTTACGGCAGCTTCAACACGGTAATCGAGATTTCTCGTCATCCAGTCTGCGGAAGAAATATACATGTCTTCGTTTCCTTTATTATAAAAATACATGACTCTTGCGTGTTCCAGATACTCATCAACGATGGAAATTGCATGAATTTCTTTTTTGAAATTTTTCTGATTGACTGCGCAATAAATACCTCTGACAATAAGTTTAACGGTAACTCCGGCAGTGGCAGCTTCGTAGATTTTCGTTATAAGTTCACGATCGCTGAGCGAATTTACTTTAATGATCATCTCCGCATGTCTTCCAGCTTTGGCTTCTTCAATTTCGCGGTCTATATGCTGAATGATTTTTTCACGCATAAATTGAGGGCAGACCATGATTTTTTTACAGGTTTTAAGGATAGGAAGCGGATCTGCTTTTGGCTTGTTCAGCACTTGGAAAACTTTATTAATATCAGCCATTATCGCTCTGTCAGAAGTCATCAGAAGATGATCTCCGTAGATTTTTGCTGTTTTTTCATTAAAATTTCCGGTACTTACAAAGCCGTATTGTATGGTTTTATTGTTCTGGCGTTTTTTGATGACGCAAAGTTTGGCGTGAACTTTTTTGTTAGGCAGCCCGACTAATACTTTTATGCCTTCTTCTTCGAGACGTTCTTTCCATTCGAGGTTGGCTTCTTCATCGAAACGGGCGCGAAGCTCCATCATTACAGTAACTTCTTTGCCATTTCTGGCGGCATTGATGAGTGCATTGATGATTTTGGATTTGCTTGCTAAACGATAAGCCGTAATCTGAATGGATTTAACGTCCGGATCCATCGCGCTTTCACGGATTAAATCAATAACAGGGCGGTATTCATGGTATGGAAAAGTAAGAAGAATGTCCTCCTTTAGAATGGTTTCTGTGATTCTGTGGTCATTTGGGAATTTCGGATGATTAAATGAAGTTCTTTCAACAGGCTTTTCGTATTGTTTAAAAACATCAGGAAAATCCATAAAATGCTTGAAATTGTGTATTTTGCCTCCCGGAATGATGCTATCTTTTTTTGTTAAATTTAGTTTTTTGATAAGACATTCCAGCAAAGCTTTATCCATATCTCTGTCGAATACAAAACGTGTAGGCTTTCCTTTTCTGCGGCTTTTGATTCCTTTTTCTATTTTCTCTGCCAGATTGGTACGAATGTCATTATCAAGGTCAAATTCTGCATCTTTTGTTACTTTAAAAGCATGGGCAGCAAAGCTGTCATATCCGAAAAAACTAAAAATCTCCGGAAGCATAAATGTAATCACATCTTCCAGAAGCATCACGTTTTTTTCATCCTTTTCAGAAGGAAGCATCAGAAATCTTCCCACAAAACGTGACGGAATTTCGATAATCGCAAAATTACTCTGATACTGCCATTCTTTTCTGCGCATTGCAATTCCCAGATAAAGGCTTTTGTCACGCATATAAGGCATCGGCTTGTTATCATGAAGCAGGATCGGGATTACGTTGGTTTCTACGACGTCATCAAAATATTTTTTTACATATTCTTTCTGCTTTGTGGTGAGATTGTCTGCAGTTTTTATAAATACTTTGTAATCTTCCATTTCTTCCTGGATTTTTTTCCAGGTTTTATTGAAGTCTTCCTGCTGTTTGATTACGATATCGTTGATCTGGGAAAGGATTTTGGAAGGCGGCTGATAAAAAGATTCGGAAATTATTTTATTTTTAAAATCCATAGCTCTTTTCAGACCGGCAACACGTACCCGGAAAAACTCATCAAGATTATTTGAAAAAATTCCTAAAAAACGGATTCTTAACGCCAATGGCACTGTTTCATCCATGGCTTCCTGCATTACTCGTTCGTTGAACGCCAGCCACGTTATATCTCTCGGATTAAATTGATGCGACATTTTTATGTTTTCTCAAATATATAATTTAAAAGATGCAGATGAAAGAGTTCCAGTAAATTTAATATTAAATTAAATAATGGAAAAAAGTTCTTTGAATAGAGATATTCTTTTTTTTGAAATGCCAATTTGTCACATTTTTCTATGTGGTACAAAATTGGAGAATTGGGAAACGTAACATTAATATTTAAATAAAAATACATAATAATATCATGAGTAAAATAATCGGAATTGACTTAGGGACCACCAACTCTTGCGTTGCAGTAATGGAAGGTAAAGATCCTGTTGTTATCCCTAACGCTGAAGGTAAAAGAACAACGCCGTCTATTGTTGCATTTACAGAAGATGGTGAAAGAAAAGTGGGTGATCCTGCAAAAAGACAGGCAGTAACCAACCCAAAGAAAACAGTATATTCAATTAAAAGATTTATCGGAACGCATTTCAAAGAAGATGCGAAAGAAGTATCCCGAGTGCCTTATGAAGTTGTGTCAGGACCAAATGACACGGTAAAAGTAAAAATCGACGACAGAGAATATACTCCACAGGAAATTTCTGCAATGATTCTTCAGAAAATGAAGAAAACTGCTGAAGATTATCTTGGACAAGAAGTAACAAGAGCGGTAATTACTGTTCCTGCATATTTCAACGATGCACAAAGACAAGCCACCAAAGAAGCTGGTGAAATCGCAGGTCTTAAAGTAGAAAGAATTATCAACGAGCCTACAGCTGCTGCTTTGGCATACGGTCTTGATAAAAACCATAAAGATCAAAAAATCGCTGTATATGACCTTGGTGGTGGTACTTTCGATATCTCAATCCTAGATTTAGGTGACGGTGTATTCGAAGTATTGTCTACAAATGGTGATACGCACTTAGGAGGTGACGACTTTGATGATGTGATCATCAACTGGATGGCTGATGAATTCAAAGCTGAAGAAGGTGTTGACTTAAAATCTGATGCAATCGCATTACAAAGATTAAAAGAAGCTGCTGAAAAAGCTAAAATTGAATTATCTTCTTCTCCACAAACTGAAATCAATCTTCCCTATATCACGGCTACAGCTACAGGTCCTAAACACTTAGTTAAGACTTTAACAAAAGCTAAATTTGAGCAATTATCTGCTGATCTTGTAAGAAGATCTATGGAGCCGGTTGCTAAAGCGTTGAAAGATGCCGGTTTATCAACTTCAGATATCGACGAAGTAATTTTGGTAGGTGGTTCTACAAGAATCCCGATCATTCAGGAAGAAGTAGAAAAATTCTTCGGTAAAAAACCATCTAAAGGAGTAAACCCTGATGAAGTTGTTGCAGTAGGCGCAGCAATTCAGGGTGGTGTATTGACAGGTGATGTAAAAGACGTATTGCTTCTTGACGTAACTCCACTTTCTTTAGGTATCGAAACTATGGGTTCTGTATTCACTAAATTAATTGAAGCGAACACTACGATCCCAACTAAAAAATCTGAGGTATTCTCTACAGCGTCTGATAATCAGCCAGCAGTAAGCATCAGAGTAGGACAGGGAGAAAGATCAATGTTCAATGATAACAAAGAAATTGGTAGATTCGACCTTACAGATATTCCACCAGCGCCAAGAGGAGTACCTCAAATCGAAGTGACTTTCGATATTGATGCAAACGGTATCCTAAGTGTTTCTGCTAAAGATAAAGGAACTGGAAAAGAACAGTCTATTAAAATTCAGGCTTCTTCAGGTCTTTCTGACGAAGAAATCGAAAGAATGAAAAAAGAGGCTCAGGAAAACTCTGCAGCTGATGCTAAGAAAAAAGAAGAAGTTGAAATCTTCAACAAAGCTGACGGATTGATCTTCCAAACTGAAAAGCAATTGAAAGAATTCGGTGATAAATTATCTGCAGACAAAAAAGCAGCAATCGAAACAGCTCATTCAGAATTGAAAACAGCTTTCGAAGCTAAGAATGTAGACAATGTAAAAGCCAAAACAGAAGCTCTTGATGCGGCTTGGATGGCAGCCTCAGAAGAAATGTATGCACAAGGTCAACAAGCGCAAGGTGCAGACGCAGGACAATCTCAAGGAAGTGCAAACGGAGCAGAAGATGTTCAGGATGCAGATTTTGAAGAAGTCAAGTAAGTACTGATTAATATCAATTAACAATAATTATTAAATCGCTGTAAATGTAATATTTACAGCGATTTTTTATTTTTCATCAATTTTTATTTTGCTTGTTTTTGATTGATTTTTACCCTATTTTTGCATCATATTTGTACCGAGCGTTAAATACAGATAATGTGCGCCTTATTAGGTCTTATTTTGTTTTAATTGCATTTAAATATGCATAGAATCAAAAAATAATTTTGTAATGGGTTTTAGTAAATTAAAAATTCCGAAAATTTGTGAGTTCTGCGAAAAACCATTCGAAGCTAAAACAGTTACGACAAGATTTTGTAGTAAATATTGTTCGGAAAAAGAAGGTAAAAGACAAAAGCGAATTGCAAAAGAGTTGGAGGAAAAACAATCGCTTTTGGAAAAATCTGTTAAGAAAATTGCAGAAATACAAAGTCGCCCCTATATTTCAGTTAGTGAAGCGGTAGTTCTTTTCGGAATTTCAAAAGATACCATTCGTAGATTGATTAAAAATGGAAAGATCCCTGCTCACAATTTTGGTGAAAGACTTACAAGAGTGAGTAAGTTAGATTTGGAAACTTTATTTACTTCAGTTGAAATTCCACCAAAAAAAGAAGAGAAACCAAAACCTAATTTCGAAGTTGGGAATTGCTACACGATTTCGGAAATCAGTGAAAAATTTAATGCTGATCCGGGAACTGTAAACAGAGTGATTAAACAAAATAAGATACCAACAAAAAAAGTGGGCAGTTTTGTATATGTTCCAAAAGATGATATCGATAAAATATTTGCAAACAGATGAAAGAATTAACCAAAACTAAAGTCACAGTTCGACTCCGAAAAGCCGAAGATAGAAAGGAATGGTATATTTATTTGGAAAGTTATCCTGTTCAGGTTATCGGAAAGAAGTCGTCTCAGCGAATTAGAGAATATCTCAACAGAAGTGTAACCACAGTCGATTTTGATAAAAAAAGAGTAGCAAGAACTACAGAAAGTTCCGTTTCTTACAAACCAAAAAGAAATGACAATGGAATCATTATTTGTAAGAGCGATAATGATATTGAAACCATGTTGTATGCAGATGCAATTCGGAAACTTAGACAACAAGAATATGACAACGCTGATTTGTACAGCGAATTAGATAGTATTCAAGCGGAACAAAAAGAAAAGTCTCAGGAGAATTTTATTAAATATTTTGAAGCTGTAATAAAGAAGCGACATAAAAACAGTTCAAGTTCAATTATTATCAATTGGGAAAGATCTATCGAATTTTTGAAAAATTTTGCAGGAGAACCGATAGAATTTTCTTATATTAATTTGAAATTTTGTGAGGATTTTAAATCGTTTTTGCTTACTGCTCAAAGAGGAGGAAATAAAGAAGGAACGCTTTCACAAAATACAGCTTCTACTTATTTTTCTGTTTTCAAAGCAGCATTGAAACAAGCTTTCATTGATGGCTATTTTGCCACAGATATTTCTGCAAAAATCAAAAGCATTCCTTCTCAGGAAACCAGAAGAGAATATTTAACCATTGAAGAACTCAATATATTAGTAGAAACACCTTGTGAAAACGATATTTTGAAACGAGCTGCTCTATTTTCTGCATTAACAGGCTTACGGCATTCCGATATTCAGAAATTGAAGTGGAATGAAATAAGTTTTGAAAGCAATCAACCAAGAATTAATTTCACTCAGAAAAAGACAAAAGGCGTAGAATATATGCCGATTTCTCTGCAGGCTTTAGAAATTTGTGGAGAACCAAAATCTGCCGACGATTTGGTTTTTGAGAATTTAACAAATCCGTCTTGGATTAATCGTCCATTAAAAAATTGGGTGGCAAAGGCAGGAATTCAGAAAAACATTACGTTCCACTGTTTTCGTCATACGTTTGCAACTCTTCAATTATCCAGTGGAACGGATATTTACACTGTTAGCAAAATGCTCGGTCACACGAATGTGAAAACAACTCAAGTTTATGCAAAAGTTATTGATGAAAAGAAAAATAAAGCGGCGGAAGCAATTCAATTGAAATCTCTAAAGACCCAATCGGAATGAAGATAAAATATTTTGAATATATCACCATTTATTTATCCGTTTTTCTAGCTTGTTTATTTATAGGTTATTCGGGTAGAGAATATTTTATTAAAAAGGGGGCGGATGAATTTACAATCAATTTAATTTTTTGGGTTAGCGTCGGTTTTGGTATTTTAAGTTTTGCCATACTTAGTTTATTTCTTGATCCAATAGTAAAGTTGGTAGTAAGGCAACTTTCTAAAAAGTATAAATCCAAATTAGTTAAAAAACAAGAAGAAAACAAGAACCTTCACGTAATTTCATCTGCTGAGAAACTAGAAATTCCAGTTGAAAAATCTACAGATATTAATGTAATACGTAAAATTCAACAAGAGAAAAAAACACAACAAGACGACGAAAAATTACAAATCGCACTCAATTATACCAAACAAAAATTTGCTCTATATGTTTCAGAGGAGGATTTGAAAGTATTGTTTGATTATATTATTCTATACTCAGAAAAGCAAACTTTTGAAAACATTCAACTGGTTAAAATCAAAGAATTAACAACGCTTGATCTTTATCACTTCGGTTGGAATTTATGGAATCATTTTAAAGTAGGTCAGCAAATTGAAATTGCAAGTTTTCTAAAACATGTATTTACTGAATCATTGAGAGATGTTGAAATTGATACGATAAAAAGTCATTTAAAAGATGATCCCAAAAAAGGACTAATTACAATCCAAGAATCTCTTTCTGATTAACAAAAATTATAAAACTTAGTGTTTTCGTTGTGATTCCTCAGTGATTGCGTGTTTATCGTCATCACAGAGGAATCACTTTATAACATTGCACCATAACAATCATAAACGATACGTATGGATGCACATGAAATCAACTTTGAAAACCTGCCAAAAGCAGTCGCACATTTGGCAAATGAAATTGCCGAAATCAAATCTATTGTGGAGCAAAAGCAAGTTCCTGCAATTCCTACCAAGAAAATTCCTATTGACATTTCCGAAGCCTGTAAAATTATAGGCAAAGCAAAACCGACGATTTATACGCTTGTTCGGGAAAGAAAAATTCCGTGTTACAAAAGCGGAAAGAAACTCTATTTTTTTGAAGACGAACTTTTGGATTGGATTTCTAAAGGCAAAAAGAAAACACTTCAAGAAATAGAAACCGAAGCGAGAGCGAATTATAAGAATCTAAAATAATTCTTATGGATTTGCCACAAAAACGGTATCAAACCGATTCTGGTTCTGTTACGGTATTTGATAAAGTGATTAAATATCTGAACAAGAAATATCAAGTCCGCTACAATGAAGTTGCTTTGGAATTTGAAATTTGTACTGAAAACGAAGATTGGGACGAACTGAATATCAATTCCTTGTTTATTGAACTCATTCAATCCGGAATCAATATCACTTTGAATAAGTTGGAGATTTTGCTAAAAAGTCATTGGATTGAGAAGTATAATCCGATTGAAAACTACTTTGAAAATCTACCAAAATGGAACGGTGAAAATCATATCCAAAAATTAGCGAATTACATAACAACGACTGACGATGAATCATTTCAAAAGCATTTTGAAAAATGGTTGACAAGAGCCGTTTTGTGTTCGCTTAAAAAAGGTTACGTCAATAAACAATGCTTGGTTTTATTCAATACCAAACAAAATTCTGGAAAAACTAGCTTTTTGAGATTCCTGATTCCTACTGAATTAGAAAAATACTACACCGAAGATATTGGAATAGATAAAGACGGCTTGATTTCGCTTTGTAAATCTTTGATAATCAATATTGATGAACTTTCGGTAATGTCAAAAATTGATGTCAATATGCTGAAATCCTTCATTTCAAAAAATACCATTAATGCAAGATTGCCTTACGACAGAAAATCGTCATTAATGCACAGAACCGCTTCGTTCTGTGGCTCAACCAACCGTTCCGATTTTTTGACGGACGAAACAGGAAGCGTGCGTTGGCAAATTTTTGAAGTATTGGAAATTGATTTCAAATATTCAAAGGAAATCAATATTAATCAAGTTTGGGCTCAAGCATATTTTAATGCTTTTGAAAGAAAAAATTACAATCCCGAACTCACTGCCGAAGACATTTTGGAAAACGAGAAACGGAACGAAAAATATAAGCAGGTCAGTTTAGAGCAGGAAATTATTCTCACTCATTTCGAGAAATCGGATAGTAGAAATGAATTCCTCACTGCAACTGATATTATGTTGGCGATGAATAATGCTTTAGGAGTTCGTTTAAACATTATAAAAATTGGAAAAGCATTAACTATTCTGAATTACGAACGAATAAAACATTCCAAAAGGCAAGTCTATGGTTATGTAATCAAACGAAAACTCGAAGAATCAAAAAACGAATAGTAATAAATCAACTTACCTCAATTACCAACTTACCTAAAATCTTTTACAATTCCCATCAATAAAGGTTTTTCTAATAAGGTAATATTAAAATCACTTCTTACCTAAGTTACCAAAACAAATAAAAATGAAGGTAAAAAGGTAAAGAAAGGTAATTGCTAAAATTCAACCAAAACTGCTTTTAACAAAGACTTTGGTAAACAGGTAAGAAGATTCTGAAAAATCGTATAAAACTTTAAAATATTAAAAAAATGAACTGTAAAACCGCAAACGAAAATATTAATATCAGAGAGATTCTAGAGAGTTTTTCTCTTTTCCCAAGCAAAGAAAATTTGAAATCAGCTTTTTATTTTGCTTTTGACCGAAAAGAACGGACACCAAGTGTAATCGTCAATTTTGGAAAAAATACCGCTTTCGATTTTGGAACAGGGAAACAATACGATAATGTTTCTTTAGTTCAAGCCATTAAAAAGTGTACGGTTTCCGAAGCGTTGGATTATCTGAAACAATTTGAATTTTCAAGTTTTGAAAGAAATGAAAATTTGAAAAATGAACGTATTTCCGAGAAAGAATCAAAACCTAATTATGAAATTTTAGAAATTAAAAATGTTCAAAATTCTAAACTTATAGAGTATTTAAAAACTCGAAATCTGGAAAGTCAAAAATCAGAATTAAAGGAAATTCATTATTTGCTCCATGACAAAAAATATTTTGGATTGGCTTTTCAAAATGATTCCGGAGGTTGCGAAATTCGGAATCCATTCATTAAAATTTGTCTTGGAAAAAAGGATATTTCCACAGTGAAAAATGAAAGTGAAACACTGAGAGTTTTTGAAGGATTTACGGATTATTTATCATTCAAAAATTTAGAAAAATCAATCGAAAAAGAACCTACGGATTTTAAATTCAGTTTCTATGCTTTTCAAAGCTACAAAAGAACTCGAAAACTATCAAAAAATTGAACTCTATTTTGATAATGATGAAGTTGGAGATTTGGCAACTGAACAATTAATCAATCTACATAAAAACATTTCGGACGAAAGAATTTTATTCAAAAACCACAAAGATTTGAATGCGTTTTTGATGAACAATGAAATTGAAGAACAACGTCGTCCAAAATTCGGCAGATAGTTAGTGCAAAAAGTACCCAAAGTTTACAATAAGCGTATCCGCTGATTGAAAACTTTGAGCTTTTTGGTTTTTTCCTATCGTCAAAAACACATTTTAAAACTAAGAATTAAAAACATAAATAAAATGGAAAATGATTTTCTAAAAACGTTTGTTCAGCAAATTTCTAAAGAGGAAGAACAAAAAAATGCAGCTCAAAAAAAGCGAAAATGCTTCCAAGAATTAGGAAGAAAAGGCGGACTGAAAAAGAAAACTTCGGGACAATTTTCTAAAGTTATTTCTGTACGATTTACGGAGAAGGAATTTGAAGAAATTAGAAAAGAATCGGAAAAATTTAAAATCACTTTTTCAAAATATTTACGGTTGATTTTTACAGAAAAAGAATTAAAAATAAATGAATTTAAAACCGACGAAATTCTGTTGAAATATGGCGACAATTTTATCAAAATCCGAAACCTTTTGAGAAATAAAGAATGGACTGCTTTTGAAAAGAAAAAAGAAATCTTGACTGAAATAGAATTGGTTTTGGGGTTAATCAAAAATTATCTCTATCAAAAAAATATTGAAAATGAATAATTCTGCAACCACAAGGAGAATCTCCAAAATTGCTTTGGAATACAACGGAAACGACAAAGGAAAAGCAGAAATGGTGTACAGTCAAAATCTGCTCAATGAAAATCCTGAAAAACAATTTTTGGAAATGAAAACGATTGCTGATAGAAATTCTAATGTGAAGAAATGGGCTTTTACTGGATATATTTCGCCTGAAAAATCGATTGGTGATAAAATCACAAATGAAGAATTGGTGAAATTAACGTTGAAAGCATTAAAAAAAGTTGGCGTAACCGAACAAAACCAAATTCGGTTGGATAT
Organism: Bergeyella sp.; assembly: GCA_032083825.1. Lineage (GTDB taxonomy): Bacteria > Bacteroidota > Bacteroidia > Flavobacteriales > Weeksellaceae > DAMDNI01. The sequence goes on from DAMDNI010000001.1 coordinate 24,591, forward strand.
TCATTCTTCTACGAAGCAAAAGCACATTCATTTTGTAGTCAACAGAATTGATATTCACGGAAAGAATACCATTAAAGCTCATAAAATAGGCGAAAATTTCGGAAAAGCAGTTCGTGAAGTTTGCAGAGAAATGAATCTGAAAACAGATGTTGAAATAGGTATTGAAAAGAAAAATCAAATGCTAAACGATTTGAAATTTTGTTTGAAAACTGCAAAGAATTTCGATGAACTCATTCAGAAAATGTATGAACTGAATTACAGAGTTACGCTTTCAGAAAATTTAAAAGTTGGAGTTTCGGGAATGCGAATTGTCCGAAATGAAGATATTAATAAAGATACACCTCGTCAATACTTATCAGGTTATAAGTTGTCTGAGATCACAAACAAACTAAAAATTGCGGATATTAAAAACATCCTCAATGCTAATCAGGAAAGGGAAATCTCAAATAGCGAGTTTTCTCAAAATTCGGATTCGCAATCGTTTGAAAATGAAACAAAAAGTAATGCAACATCATTTTTGAATGAAATCGAAAATCTTACAAAAGAACTATTGAAACCCACTTTTGCAACTCCCGATGATGAATTATTAAAGAAAAAAAGAAGAAAATTTTAAACAAATGAACAACAAAGAAAACAATCAAGACAGCGGTTTGGAACTTCTAAAAAAAGTAATTGAAACTAACGAAAGAAACATTGAACAGGGAATAAAAACAGAATTTGCATTCGAAGATTTATTGAATTTAAAAAGTGAAACGGATTCTTCTTTGCAAGGATTGAACGCTATGAATTTAAAATTAGTAGAATTGCTTGAAAATGAAAAGCAAGAAAGAGAGAATTTTTTAGAAAAAATCCCGAAAACTATTGAAGTAAAAATTTCTGATGATTCTTTGAATCGACTTACTGTATTTGAAAAGAAAGTCAAAGTTGTAAAATATTTAATTTTTGGAAGCATTGGGATTTTGTTAATTTCCATTATTTCAATTTTCTCAATTGGTAAACTTGCCAAGAACTGGTATTCCGAAAGCATTAAAACCAAAACCGAAATTCGCCAAGAAATCCTCACCGAAATCCAAAACGAAGGAAAAAGTATTTACCAAACCTCCGATTTGGAGCAACTAAAACAAAATACAATCATAATGAACAAATGGATTAAGAAAAACCCAAAAGATGCTGATAAGTTTATGCGGTTTAAGGAGGGGTTTGAAAGTAGATAATAAAATTTAGTTAAGCAAGAAATATAAAAGTTTGATGTGCTAATTACATGGCTTAAAGAAAATAAGTCTCAGAACTCGTTTACTAAAAATCACGACAATGAAGAAAGTGCCGTAATCAAAATAAAGAGTGATGAAACATATCGAATTCCTGTTGAAACACTTTATAGAATTTGCAAAGCAAGAAAAATTACTCTTGAACAATTTTTCAATCTTATAAATGAAATAAATGAATAAAACACCGACAGAAGTTGGTGTTTTTTATTAAAAATGAAGAGCGTTTTGGAACAAGGGAATTGCTTACCAAAACCTTCTGGTTGATTATTCTTTTCCTAGACATTAAAATACGAAAAACCGTATTAAAGCTGATTAATTTTTTCCGTATTTTTGAAAGAGGGTGACTTTATTACACTGTAAAAAAATATAAACAAGCGACACTGACGAAGTTTTTTGGATTCAGCATATAAATTGAGTGGTTCCTGTGGGAACTTCCAAAAGAAACTTCTTGAGAATAGGAACTCACTCAATTTCTATCTCTATTGTCTAAACTGTTTGAAGATTGAAGAAAAATTAATAACCTAAAACTCCATATGACTAAAATTTTACTTCCTGAACTGAAATTATCTTACTTTAATAAAGTTGGTCTAAAAAATACTGTTGAACAAATTGTTTTAGAGAAAGCTCATGTGGATTATTTTTTTCAAAATAGTTATAGAGGTTATGTTGTTGTTTTAGTTGACGGTGCTCCAATATGTATTACATCTAATAAAGACTTTGAATCGGCTGACTATGAATTAATAATACTTTCAAATAAAAAGCCAACATATCAAACTTTAGAAATTGAAGGAGAAATCATATTAAAGAGATGGTTAAAGCATCCTTTGAAAAGGCAATACTCTAATATAGAAATTGTAAACTCTTGGACAAGGAATTTTAATTTTTTGGAAGAAGATCTTGATGCTGGTATAAATGGTTTGCGTGAACCTCAAATTGCAGCACTTTATTCAATTTTAAGTCATTTAAAAGTTTCTGATGAAATTGGAACCATTGTGATGCCAACTGGTACAGGAAAGACTGAAACAATGTTATCTACATTGATTGCAGGTAGGTTAAGTAAAATAATTATAACTGTTCCATCGGATGCATTAAGAACTCAGATCTCAAATAAGTTTTTAAAATTGGGTTTATTAAAGCAATTTGGGATTATCAACCCAAATGTTATTAACCCGAAGGTTGGGATTGTTTACCAAAGTTTTCATAACAATGAAGATTTACTTGAATTTATCGAAAAGTCAAATGTTATTGTAACAACAATGAATGTTTTGTCAAATTTTCACCCCAGCGTATTAGTTACTCTAAATTCTAATGTTTCAAATGTCTTAATTGATGAAGCACATCATGTTGAAGCAAATTCATGGAAACGGGTCAGAAAAGCATTTGACAATAACAAAATTTTGCAGTTTACCGCAACACCTTTCCGTAATGATCAGAAGCGGATAGAAGGAAAAGTAATTTTTAATTTTAGTCTGAGAAAAGCTCAAGAACAGGGTTATTTTAAACCAATCAATTTTTTACCAATAAGAGAATATGACCTAAATAAAGGTCACAGATTAATAGCACAAAAAGCAGTTGAAAAACTTCGTGAAGATTTAGCTAATGGTTATAATCATATTTTAATGGCTAGATGTGTAAATACTGTAAAAGCTACAGAAATTTTTAAATATTACGAAGAGTATGAAGATTTAAAACCTGTATTGATTCATTCATTAGTATCAGGGAAAAATGAAATTTTACAAAGTATTATAAAGGGTGACCATAGAATCATAGTTGCTGTAAATATGTTGGGAGAAGGTTTTGATCTGCCTCAATTAAAAATTGCAGCATTTCATGATATTAGAAAAAGTCTACCAATCACGTTACAATTTGCGGGGAGATTTACAAGAACTTCAATAGATAATGAATTAGGAAATGCAACTTTCATCGCAAACTTAGCAGATTCTGAAACAGAAAATGAATTGTGTGACTTATATGCGCAAGATTCGGATTGGAATACTTTGCTATCAAGATTAAGTTCAGATCAAATTGATGAACAAATAGATTTTGATGATTTTATTAATGGTTTTCAACATTTAGATAATTCTAAAATTCCTTTTCAAAATATTAAGTTTGCGCTAAGTACAGTTGTTTACAAAAATTTAAATCCAGATAATTCTTTCGATTTATTAAATTTTAAAAAGGGAATTGCGGGGTATGATGAATTGGAATATAAATTTGATGATTATAACCCAACTGAAAACACGGTTGTGATCATAACAGCATCAAAATCGGAAGTTGAATGGGTGAATTATAAAGAAGTTTTTGGTTTAGATTGGAGACTTACAATATTGTACTACAACCAAGAAAATAATCTTCTTTTTATTCATAGTTCCGACAAGTCTAGTCTATATCCGGATCTCGCAAAAACTGTTTTAGGGGGTAGGTATGAATTGATTCACAAGTTATTAGTTTACCGTAGTTTCTATGATGTAAAACGTGTTTCATTGCAGAATGTTGGCTTGAAAGAATTTTTAAATCGGAAAATAAGATTCACAATGCGTGTAGGAACTGATATTCAAGATGCTCTTTCTTTAGCTGAACAACAAAGAGGGGAAAAGGCTTTTGTATTTGGTTCAGGTTTTGAAGATGGGGATAAAATTACACTGGGGTGCTCTTATAAAGGTAGAATTTGGAGCTATATGAGAAGCGATCTTAAAGGTTTTATTGATTGGTGTAATAATTTAGGGAAAAAGTTGATTGACGAGAATATTGATCCCAATCAAGTTTTACGCGATACTTTGATTCCAGAGGTTGTTACAGAAGTTCCATATTTATATCCAACCTATATTGATTGGGATGATAATTTTTATGATTTCCCTGAATCAAAAATAGAAATTACAATCAATGGAATTTTCAACTCTGCTTATTGTACAATTGAAGTAATCAATCAGAATGATCAAGGAATTATTGATTTTCAAGTTGTAACACCTAACGGTACTGCAAAATTCAGAAAAAAATTATTTATAAATAGTGATAATGACACCACTAACTATCCAGACTTTAAAATTGTTCAGTTAGATGCAGTTCAAAGTAGCGTAAAAATTGCTTCAAAATCTCTTTCTCTTCTTGAATATTTCAATCAGTTTCCACCTATTATATGGTTCGCAGATGGATCAACTTTGCAAGGAAATGAATATGTTCAATTAAAGCAAATTATTCAACCGTATCCAACAGATTGGTTGATTGATTGGAATTGGGACGGAGTTGATTTAAGTAAAGAAGCACAGGGAATTCATCCTATAAAAACACACTCAATTCAATACAAAGTTATACAAGATCTTATAGCTCAGGATTTTGATATTGTTTATGATGATGATTACTCAGGGGAAATAGCAGATGTTATCACTATAAAAGAACATGAAAATGAAATTAATGTACAATTTTACCATTTGAAATTTGCGAAAGATGGTCTAGTCAATACTAGAGTTGATAATTTTTATGAAGTATGTGGTCAGGCTCAAAAATCAATTCATTGGAAGCACAAAAGTGGCTTTGAATTTTTTCAACATTTATTAAGAAGGGAAGTTAAGGTTGGAAATGGTCATGAGCGAAGTCGAATTGAAAAAGGTACTAAAGTAGATCTTGAAAGACTTCTAGCTATTGCAAAAAATAAAAAACCGATGAATTTTGCGATATTCATTGTACAACCAAGTTTATCAAAACAAAATATTTCAGAACCTATAATGACTTTGCTTGGCGTTACCGCAAATTATCTGAAAGAAGTAGCCGATATTGATTTAAAAGTGATTGTTAACGAATAATTTCGTGTTTTTGTAACATTATAATTTTACTTATTGGCTGTAAACATGAATAAAGACTCTTATCGTGTCACTTATTTCAATTTCAAAAGCACAAGCTAGATAAATTCAATATGTTTGAGATACTATCGGCAAGTACATAATAAACAACAGTTGATTTTGTTGTGTTTTTGCTGATAACGGCAATTGATGATTC
>DAMDNI010000001.1:29861-37416 GCA_032083825.1 Bergeyella sp.
AATATTGATTTCATTGGTCTTTACGGTTTCACATTTTTTTCATTTGCTTGCTTTTGTTATCTTTAAGATTTAAAACTAAATTAGCCAATGTCTTTCAACGAAGATTCCCGAGTCAAAATACCAGCCATCTTGCATTTGCTAAGGTTAGGCTATCAATATATTTCTTTAAAAAACCAAAACAGAATAGAGGAAAATAATATTTTCGCCTCTATTTTTTTGTCTAAAATTGCAGAGATAAATAGCATTTCCGAAACAGAAGCACAAAGAGTTCTGGATGAAATTAATTTGGAATTGGATTTTGAGGATCTTGGAAAAAAATTCTATGAGCGTTTAACTTCAACTTCTGGTACTAAATTAATTGATTTTGAAAATTTTTCAAACAATGATTTTCATATCACAACCGAGTTAACGTGCAAGTCTGGCGATGAAGAATATCGTCCGGACATCACAATTCTTGTTAATGGAATTCCATTAGCATTTGTGGAAGTAAAGAAACCACATAATAAAGATGGAGTTATCGCTGAACGCAGACGTATGAATGAAAGATTTGCAAATAAACATTTTAGACGTTTTGCAAACATCACTCAATTGATGGTTTTCTCAAACAATATGAATTATGAGGATGGAATTGTTGAGCCTATTTTCGGAGCTTATTATGCAACTTCTGCTTATTCTAACATCTCATTTAATTATTTTAGAGAAGATTTAGATTATCCGGTAAAAGAAAGATTATTAGAGTTAAGTGAAGACAAAGAGTTGGAGATTCTCAGAGATAATAATTTGGTTGTTATTAAGCATAATCCAGATTTTATCACTAATAAGAGTGAAAATAGTCCTACCAATAAAATTCTTACTTCCCTTTTCAGTAAGGAACGATTAAAATTTATTTTACAGTTTGCTATTGCTTATGTTGAGGAAGAAGATAATGGTAAAACTGTTCATCAAAAACATATTATGCGTTATCCGCAAATTTTTGCAACTCAGGCGATTGCTGCAAAAATTGATTCAGGACAGAATAAAGGGATTATTTGGCATACACAGGGTTCAGGTAAAACTGCTTTGGCTTTTTATAATGTAAAACATTTGACGCATTATTTCTCTAAAAAGCAGATTATTCCCAAATTTTATTTTATTGTTGACCGTCTTGATCTTTTGATTCAAGCCTCAACAGAATTTTCTAATCGTGGTTTAAAAGTAAATCCGGTAAACTCTAAAGCTGATTTTATTAAAGACTTACAAACCATTGGTGCGATCCATAACGATAGTGGTAAGCCTGAAATTACGGTTGTTAATATCCAGAAATTTTCTGAAGATGCCACAGTTTTAAAGGATTTAAACTATGATATCAATGTTCAAAGAATCTATTTTTTAGATGAAGCGCACCGCTCATATAATCCAAAAGGAAATTATCTTGCAAACCTTATTAATTCGGATAAAAATGCAATCAAAATTGCGCTTACTGGAACACCTTTATTGAAGGAAGTAGCAAAAGATTATGATTCAAAACTACTTTTTGGAAATTATATCCATAAGTATTACTACAATATGTCTATTGCTGATGGATATACGCTCAGATTGATAAGGGAGCAAATAGAGGGAAATTTTAAAATGCAAATGCAGAATGTAATTGATGAGATTAAAATTTTACGAGGTGATATTTCTGCAAAAGACATTTACAAAAACACAAAGTTTGCAGAGCCATTATTAGATTATATCTGTAATGATTTAATAAAATTCCGTAAAGATCAGCAAGATGCTACGCTGGGAGGAATGGTAGTTTGTGATTCTGCAGATCAAGCAAAAGAATTATTTCGTTTGTTTCAAGAAAAATATGGCGAACAAGAAACAGATGCAAGCGTATTGATGGTTGCAGAACCAAGAGAAAAATACGGTTTGAAAGAAGAACCAAAATTGACTGCTTCTTTAATTTTACACGATGAAAATGACAAGCAGGTTCGAAAAGAACTTATAAAGGCGTATAAAAAAGGACACGTTGATATTTTGTTTGTTTATAATATGCTGTTGACAGGTTTTGATGCTAAGCGATTGAAAAAATTATATTTAGCGCGGGTTATCCAAGATCATAATTTATTACAAACACTTACCAGAGTTAATCGTCCTTACAAAAGGTACCAGTATGGATATGTTGTAGATTTTGCCGATATTTCAAAAGCATTTGACCGTACCAACAAACTTTATTTTGATGAATTGCAAGAGCAGTTAGGTGATGAAATGGAAATGTACTCTCATCTATTTAAATCTGAAGAAGAGATTAGACAAGAGATTGAAGAAATAAAAGATACATTATTTCATTATGACACTCAAAATAAAGAACTATTTTCTCAACAGATAGCCGAATTAAATGACAAGCAGGAACTTCTTAGACTTGTAAAAGCTTTAAGAACTGCAAAAGAGTTAAAAAACCTAATTGCCTTAAATGGCTATGAAGCTTTAAAAGGCTTAACAGATTTTGAACTTCTCAATCGCCTATTAATTGAAACGCAAAATCGACTTGACAATCTCAACCTTGTAGAAAGCATTGGAAACGAAGAAACTAACCGAAATTTATTAAATGAAGCTTTAGAGGATATAATTTTTCAATTTGTTAAAGTCGATGAAAGTGAATTGGTACTTGCTGATGAGTTTAAGAACATCCTACGAAAAGCCAGAGAATCTTTACAAAATAATTTTGATCAGCTAGATCCTGAATTTGTAAGTCTGAGAGCTGAATTAGAAAGAATTTTCAAGAAAAAAAATCTTAATGAAGTAACTCAGGAAGATATGGTAGAAAACATGCATCTTCTTCAGAAAATCTATGATCAAGCCAAAGAACTGAACAGAAAAAATGCCTTACTAAAAGCTAAATATGATAATGACGATAAGTACGCTAGAATTCACAAACGTTTATCAGAAAAAGGGACTTTAAATACAAAAGAATCACAACTTCACCGAGCATTGATGCAAGTGAAACTTCAAGTAGATGAAACCATTACTAATCAGGAAGAAATGGTAAGAAATGAAGCTTACTTTAAGAGATACCTGATGCAAATTGTAGTCAATGAATTTAAGAAAAAAGAAAATATAGGTCTTGATTTTTCTACCACAGAAAGAATAAATCAGTTAATTTCGCAGGAATATTTACAACAATATCAATATAGATAATGACTCAAGATATAAACTTTATTACCAAAACAAAATCTTTAATAGATAATCTTAAAAGTGTATGTGCCAATTACGGGCTGGGAAATGACGGAAATGAATTTAAAATTATCACACAAATATTTCTATATAAATTTCTTAATGATAAATTCCGCTTTGCAGTAAAAGAAGAGCAGCCTCAGCTGGCAGAAGCTGAGAATTTTTCTAAAGCACTTCGTGAGATGAATGATGACGAATATCAATTTTTACTGGCAAGCTTGGATCCGAATATTCCAAGATTACATCCGGAACATTTGATTTCACATTTGTTCTCGATTCAAAATGACAGTGATTTTGGAAAAACATTTGACGATACTTTAAGACAAATATCTATTGAAAATGCTGATGTTTTTTCTGTAAAATCATTTAGTGGTGCAAAAGATACTTTGTTTGACGAACTTACTCAGTTTATCTCTGATGCTTCTCAACGAGATGCTTTTGCAAAAGCACTGATTAATAAATTGTTTGAATTTTCTTTTGAAGAGATGTTTGTTCAGAAATACGATTTCTTTGCAACTATTTTTGAATATCTGATTAAAGATTACAATACCGACAGTGGTGGTAAGTATGCAGAGTACTACACACCACACGCTGTTGCTCGAATTATGGCACAAATCCTTGTTCCAAACGAAACAAAAGGCGTGAAATGTTACGATCCAAGTGCAGGTTCGGGAACTTTGTTGATGAGTTTAGCTCATCAGATTGGTGAAAAGAACTGTACCATTTATTCAGAAGATATCTCGCAGAAATCGAGTAATATGTTACGTTTGAATTTGGTTTTGAATAGTCTTACCCATTCAATTCCAAATATTATTAAAACTAATACCATTGCACAGCCTTTTTATTTAGATACAAAATTTGACTATATCGTTTCTAATCCACCTTTTAAGTTAGATTTTTCTGATTTTAGAGATGATTTGGAGAAAGATGCTTTTAAACAAAGATTCTTTGCCGGAATTCCAAATGTTCCGAAAAGTAAGAAAGAATCGATGGCGATTTATCTTTTGTTTATTCAACATATTATGCACTCTTTAAGTGAAAAAGGTCAGGCTGCTATTGTTGTTCCAACAGGTTTCATTACTGCCCAAAGTGGAATTGAAAAGAAAATTCGTGAAAGATTAATCAGTAATAGTTGGCTTCGTGGTGTAGTAAGTATGCCAAGTAATATTTTTGCGAGTACCGGAACCAATGTATCGGTTTTGTTTTTTGATAAAAGAGCAGATAGCGAGCATATTATTTTAATGGATGCTTCTAAGCTGGGACAAACAGTGAAAGAGGGTAAAAATCAACGTACGGTTTTAACTCCCGAAGAAGAGGCTACCATTGTAAAAACTTTTAATCAAAAACAAGCAGTTGAAGATCTATCTGTTGTTGTAACAAAAGAACAAATTGCAGAGAAAAATTACTCTTTCTCGGCAGGCCAATATTTTGAAGTGAAAATAGAATATGTAGACATCACAGCAGAAGAATTTGCCGAAAAAATGCAGGGTTTTGAATCCGATTTACAAAATCTTTTTGCTGAAGGAAATGCATTGGATGCTCAAATTTTGAATAATTTAAAAACATTAAAGTTTTAGTGCTATGAATTTTGAAGTTTATTGTGATGAAAGTTGCTTGGAAGCACTGAAAAACAAAACAGAACATTTCTATATGGGAATTGGTGGAGTTTGGATGCCTGCTGATATGAGAGATAAATTCAAAACAGAACTCAAACAAATAAAGAGCAAATATAATGTACACGGAGAGTTTAAGTGGAACAAGGTAAGTCCCAGATATTTATCTATGTACAAAGAAATAATAGATTTCTTTTTTAATGCTGATTATCTTCGTTTTAGGGTTATATTGGTAGAGTCGGATAAAGTAAACTTGGTGAATTTTCATAATAGTGATGCTGAATTAAGTTTTTACAAGTTTTATTATCAAATGATAAAAACTTGGATTTATGATTTCAATCTTTACGATGTATTCTTGGATCTCAAAAAAAATAGAAACAAGGGAAGATTAAAAGAATTAGAGAATTTTTTGGATAAAGCCAATTTCTTTTCAGATGTTCGTACAGTACAAGGTCTGCCTTCTAATCAGAGTTTAGGAATACAATTGGCAGACTTGCTTACAGGTATTATTACAGCAAAATTTAATAACAAAACCTCTAGCCCTACAAAATTAGAATTGATACGTTATGTAGAGTCTCGTCTTGGTAATGTGATACAATCTACTTCTAAAAATGAAGAAAAACTGAATGTTTTTAAAATTAATTTACAAGGAGGTTGGTGATGGCTTACAAAAAAATAAAACCACAAGATTTTAGCGAAGAACAACTGCGAGAAATCTGGAAAACAGAATACTGCGCTGCGCCTATTGCTACTTTTGATGGTGTTTTGGTAAAGTTTTATGAAGATAAGTTCGATCATATTTTCTATGAAAGTGCCAACAGAAAAGAAAAAGACAAATCCATACTATCCTACAATAGATTAGAAAAAATATATTGGATAAAAGAAACTTTACAAGATGCAACAGCAATCCTTAAAAAAGGATGGGATAATGTAAATAAAGAATATTTTAAAGACAGAAGATTATCTATAATAAAAGGAAACTATGTAGTCGTTATACGTTTTACAGGGAAATTAAAAGCAAGCCTAGTTACTGCGTATGAAAAAGAAGATATTAGTAATATTCTGAATTCACCAGATTTTGAAAAAACAGAAGCTTTCTTTGACTTGTAGACACAAAAAAACGTTGATTCGGGTTCAACGTTTAAGACCTTTGTAGGTTCCAAACCAAAGGTAAAGAACGAGACAAATGTACAAATGTTTGCACAAATATACAAACATTTATACATATTCTTCTACGCGATCAAATACAATACACTGGTTGTCAATATATTGAACTCTACCACTAAACGTATGGATGAAAATAAAAAATAATAAAAAATGAATAGATTTAATATAAAAATAAACGATTTTAAAAACTTTCTCCAAATACGCTTGGTAGAAAAAAATGCTTTAGACATAAAAATTAAGGAACAGCTTAAAAGTTTGAGGTATGAATAAGGTTATTTTAAATGATATAATTAAAGTCATCAGCGGCGGAACTCCTAAAACTTCAGTTACTGAATATTGGGATAATGGAACAATTGGATGGTTATCGATAAATGATTTTAATAATGACTCAAGAAAAGTCTATAATTCTGAAAAACATATTACGGAACTTGGAGTAAAAGAAAGTTCTACTAAAATTCTTGAAATAAATGACATAATTATATCTGCAAGAGGTACTGTTGGAGTACTAGCTCAGATTGGAAAACCAATGGCATTTAATCAATCTTGTTTTGGTATTATGCATTAAGTAATTATATATCAAATCTTAAAAAAAGAAGTCAAGGGTCTGTTTTTGATACAATCAATTTGGATAGTTTCAAAATTATGGAAATAGAAATTGAATCTTCTCTCCCCATTCAACAAAAAATAGCCTCTATTCTTTCTTCCTTAGATGATAAAATAGAACTAAATAGTAAGATAAATGATAATTTAGAGCGCATGGCAAAAATGCTGTACGACTATTGGTTTGTACAGTTTGATTTTCCAGACGAAAACGGAAAGCCTTATAAATCAAGCGATGGCAAGATGGTTTGGAATAAAGTTTTGAAAAGAGAAATTCCTGAAGGTTGGGAAGTAACAGTTTTTAATGATTGGATAGAAAAAACAAAGACTGGAGATTGGGGTAAAGATAAGATTGAAGGTAATTATACTGAAAAAGTTTACTGTGTTAGAGGTGCTGACATTAATGGATTAAATGGCAAAGGTGAAGTTAAAGCACCACAAAGATATATTCTAAAAAATAACATATCAAAGGCTCTAAAACCAGATGATTTTATTGTGGAGATTTCAGGTGGAAGCCCAACACAATCTACTGGCAGAATTACCCTTTTAACTGAAAGTACATTTGAAAGATTTGATTCAAATATTATATGCTCAAACTTCTGTAAAGCTATCTCTTTACAAGAAAATAAGTTCTCTTTCAATTTCTTACAAGAATGGCAGAGGTTATACGATGCTGGTGTTTTTTTTGGATATGAGGGAAAAACTAGTGGAATTAAAAACTTTCTATTTGAATCATTTATGGAGTCTTATTTCGTAATAAAACCACCGAAAGTATTAGTTGATAAATTTTATAATCAAATGAAAAATATAGAATATAAAAAGCAATCCAACCTTAAACAAAACCAACAACTTTCACAATTACGCGATTGGCTTTTACCTATGCTGATGAACGGGCAAGTAAAAGTTGAATAAAATAGTAAGATAAATTATCATTTATTTGATTGTTTAAGTCAATTTTATTGTCAATATCATTTAGG
>DAMDNI010000002.1:0-9623 GCA_032083825.1 Bergeyella sp.
ATCTAAAAATAACTTTAAATGATATTATTAACGTTCAATCTTATCAATAATGAGTCTGATCTGAAAAACGGAAAACAGATTTCAGAGATTGAACGAACTGAAATTACGATTCAAAATGCAAATTCTATCTTAAGAATTTTGGAATTGCATGATATAAAAGCCACTTTTTTTATAGAAATTTTTCTTCTCGAAAAGCTGAAGCCTTTACTGAAAAAAATTGTCTCTAAAGGACATGAAGTTTCGTTCTACAATCAGAATTCGACATTGAAAGAAATCGAAGAAGCCAAATATTCAGCAGAAAATTTTCTTGAAAAAAACATCCGGGGAATTCGTCAGAAAGAGATTTCTATCTCTCTTCAGGAACTGAAATCTTTGGAATTCACATACATTTCCAATATTGAGAATGCCAATATTCTTTTTCCTTTCAAAAGGCTGCAGAGAAGCACGGAAATCAAAGAAGAACTAGGCATGAATATTGTCCCTGAGAGCATTTCTCCGTATTCTCAGCTTCCTTACAATGATTTTGTTTTTCAGGTTTTGCCTAAATCTTTTTATCAAAATATGGTCTATGAAACTTTGAAAGCAGATGAGTTTGTATTGATTTATCTGGATTCTAGACAATTTACGGATTATCAAAAATTTCCATTTAAAATTCCCTTTTACAGAAAATATAATTCGGGGAGAAAAATGGAAGATAAGCTGAATGAATTTCTGAAATGGGTCAACGAAAGAGAATTAGCAACTTCAAGAATGAAAGATTATTTATTTTAAGTTTCTATACTACAACTATACTATAAATTTTAATTGAGAAATAAAAAAATAACGCTCATTCGAACGTTATTTTTTTGTAGTTTATGATAATTCAAAAACAGTAATCTCCGGTAAAACGCCGACTCTTCCAGGATATCCAATCACTCCGAAGCCGCGGTTTACATACAAATATTTGCCTTCGCTTTCATATAAATCTGCCCATTTCGGATAACGATACTGAACCGGACTCCATCTCAGATTTTTAAGATCAATCCCGAACTGCATTCCGTGAGTGTGGCCTGAAAGTGTGAGCTGAACATTGGAAGGATGGGATTTTACGATCCTGTCAAAATGTGTTGGATCGTGGCTCATCAATATTTTTGCAGCTTCTGCAGGAACTCCTTCTGCAGCCTTGTTTAGATCGCCATATTGTGGAAATGGCTTTTCGCCCCAGTTTTCAACGCCGAGAATATAAAGCTTTTCGCCGGTTTTTTCGATAATTATATGTTCATTTCTAAGCATTTTGAATCCTGCCTGTTTCTGAAATTCAATCAGATTAGGAATGTTTTGAGCCTTTTCTTCAGGAGAATTCCATTCTGCATAATCTCCGTAATCATGATTTCCTAAAACGGAAAACTTACCGTCTTTTGAAGTTATTTTCGAAAATAAAGGAACAAACGGCTTGAATTCTTCTGCTAAATTATTCACCATATCTCCTGTGAAAAGAACAAGGTCAGCATTTTGCTTGTTGATCAGTTCAATAGCTTTTTCAAGCTTTTCAGGATGAAAAAAACTGCCGCTGTGAACATCAGAAATCTGTAAAACTTTATATCCTTTGAAGTTTTTCGGCAATCCTGCAATCTTGATTTTTACATTCCGTACTGTTTGTCTGTATTTTCCGAAAATCACACCGTCAAGAACTAAAGCAGATAGAATCCCTCCAATTCCTAATCCCGCAATTGAAAGAAATTTTCTTCTTTCCGGATAGTGCGAATATGAGGTGGAAAAATGCAGGTATCCGAAGTTAATAAGCCTGAAAATATCATCCAGAAGAAGGAAAAAACCAACTAGGATCTTAGGAATCAGAAAGGCAATAAAAATGGTTGCAATGATTTGTACCTTATGATGATCGCGGTCTGAGCGGTGAAAAGTTGAAATTTCATAAAAAAGAAATCCATATAAAATAAGCGTTACAGCCCAGTAAGAAATTCTTGCTACCGGACTCGAAACGAGCGTTTTGAATGCCTGATACACATATATTTCCAAAATCAGAAAAATTGCGGTAATGATGATAAAATTTCGCTGCATATCTTTTGAATTAAAAAAAGCACAAAGTCAGTGCTTTGTGCCGTATTTTGAAGTGATTATTATAAGATTAAGGGAATTTATAAACGATGGCATTAATATTCATTCCGGCTCCTACAGAAGCGAAAACAATATTTCCATGTTCTTTGAATTCCTGACCTTCAAGTTGCTTTTTTGCAATAAGATCAAACATTGTAGGAACTGTAGCTACTGAAGAATTTCCCAATTCCTGAATCGTCATGGGAGAAATAGCATGATCGTAATCAGATTTTCCGTAAAGTTTGAATAATCTTGTGATCATCGCATAATCCATTTTAGCATTTGCCTGGTGAATCAGTATTTTGTCGATATCATCAATGGTAAGCCCTGTTTGGTCGATGGTTTCTTTTATTGCGTCAGGAACGTTCTTTAAAGCATATTCGTAGATTTTACGACCTTGCATTCTGATGTAGACTTTTTCTTGATCCTCAGCTTCTTTATTCAATGTTTTGGCATTGCTCAAATACTCGAGTTCAACACCATTGTCGCAAAGTGTATTGTAATTTAAAATTCCTACATTTTCCTGTTCGGTTGCTGTTACAACAACAGCTCCTGCTCCGTCCGCAAAAATCATTTTGTTACGGTCATAAGGATCGGTAACACGGCTCAGAGTTTCAGCACCGATAACCAGAATGTTTTTTGCTTTTCCTGCTTTGATAAAAATATCAGCCAGAATCATTGCTTCAACCCAGCCCGGACAACCAAAAATCATATCGTAGGTGATACATTTCCTGTTTTGTATGCCTAGTTTGTTTTTTACTCTAGCGGCCATATTGGGCATGAAATTGGCAACTCCTGAAGCGCTTACTTCCCCAAAATTACTTGCAAAAATGATATAATCCAGCGTTTCAGGATCAATTCCTGCATCTTCAATTGCTTTTTGGGAAGCGAAAGTGGCTATGTCGGAATTGAAAAGGTCATCATTGATATAACGTCGGTTTTCTATTTCGGTGATCTCTACAAACTTCTGGATAACTTCTTCGTTAGGCTTGTCCAGTCTTTCTCCATCTTCTGTATAAAATTCTGAATTCAAAAAATGCTCTCTTCCTATAACTCTTTCCGGAAGATGGCTTCCTGAACCTATAATGATTGTGTTAGGCATAATATTTTGTGAAAAAATTTTCGCAAAGTTAAGAATTAATATTGTATTCACGATGAAACAAAAAAATATTAAATTTGCACCTGATTATAAACTTTATTAATGAAACTCTCACCGTCTGCAAAAGGTTTTATTTTTTCGTTACTAGCGGTTTTTGCTGCGTTTGCGACTTATTTTCTCTTTCTGGCTAAAAGGAATTATTATGTTGTGGATAATCCTTCCAGCAATGTTTATTATTTTAATATCAATAATTCTGCAGATAAGATCATTTCCGGAGGACAAACCGTAAAAGTTGAGCTTAATAAAGGGAAAAATGAAATCAAAGTTTTCGACGGAAATAAGAGGCTTTTATATGATTCTTCTTTTACTGTAAACAAGCTCCGAGGAATTTTGAACATCGCCCATCAGGATTATTATATCAACACTCAATATTACGGTTACAATTTAAATAAAGATTCCTTACTTTTGGAACTTGGGAAAACCAATATTGACGGGAAAATGTATTTGGGAGCACCAAAGCATTTTAATAAACTGTATTCGGATGATTTTTACTACAATGTAGATGAAGATTACGATCCTCTCATTAAAAATATTCAGAAAACAGAAACGAGAACAAAAATCTTTCGCAAGCAGGATTTTTTAAATTATTACAAAGAATATTATAAATTTTAGTTTTGAAACAAATAGTTACCCCTTACAATACAGAAGCCAGCAAAAAAAGCCAGGTAGAAGATATGTTCGACAATATTGCCGGGAAATATGATTTTCTAAACAGGCTTTTATCCATGAATATTGATGTGCTCTGGAGAAAAAAGCTCGTGAAAATGCTTAAACAGGATCAGCCTAAAAAAGTGTTGGATGTTGCTACGGGAACCGGCGATTTGGCAATCACCGTGCATAATGGCACAGGCGCAGAAATTGTAGGATTGGATCTTTCTCAGAAAATGCTGGATGTAGGAATTGAAAAAGTAAAGAAAAACAATCTTCAGGATAAAATAACAATGGTAAAAGGCGATGCAGAAAATCTTCCGTTTGAAGATAATAAATTCGATGCTGTTACCGTTGCATTTGGAGTACGTAATTTTGAAAATCTTGAAAAAGGGCTGGATGAGCTTAGAAGAGTAGTAAAAGAAGATGGGAATGTTTATATCCTTGAGTTTTCTAAAGTAGATGGTTTTTTTGGAAGTATTTATATGTTTTACTTTAAAAATATTCTTCCGAGAATAGGGAAGCTGGTTTCCAAAGATCATCGTGCTTATACTTATCTTCCGGATTCTGTGAATGCATTTCCGTCAGGAGCGATCATGCGCAGTATCTTGTATGAAAGAGGTTTCAAAACGGTTGTATATACAAAGCTGAGCCTGGGTATTGCCACCATTTATAAAGCAACAAAATAAAATATGATAAAAAAGTTCTTCTCCCTTATTCTTCTATCTGTTATTGGCTTTACCACCTACAGTGAAGCACAGCTTTTCAGGACAAAAGACAGGATGGATAATCTTGAAGGTTTTGATAATCAGAAATTCAGCTGGGGTTTTTTTCTCGGGATTAATAATTTTGATTATAAATTAGTGCTCGATCCAAAGTTTGGAATGGAGAATCAGAGGAATCTCGTGCAGGCTAAATCTACTTACAGCTTTGGTGCTGGGCTTATCGGGAAAATGAGACTCAATCAGAATTTTGATTTAAGAATAGAACCGGGGCTTCAGTTCGTACAAAGAGACCTTACATTTGATACTCAGTCTAATGACCAATATTCAGGAGGAACAACTTCGAATAACCCTTTTACGCCAATTGCACTTACAGATGCAGACAAATTAAGAACAGTAAAATCCACTTACGTTGATATTCCTGTTTTAATTGAATTTCACGGGGATCGTTGGTATAATTCCAGGCCTTATGTTGCAACGGGTATAAATTGGATGATGAATCTTCAGTCTAACAGCAAAAGTGAGGATGATAATCAACAGGGGATTTTCAGGACAACTTCCAGCAATTTTGCATGGTCTGCGGAAATTGGTATTCAGTTTTATTTCAGCCGATTCAAACTTACACCGGCTTTCAGAGGAACATTTATGATCAATGATGAAGTGGTTGCTGATAAAGCTACAACGCCACCTTATTGGGCATCTGCTATTTCGACAGGGAAAACCCGGGCATTTATGTTTGTTCTGAAATTTGAGTAAAATTAAATTAAAAGAAAATATATAAGGAGACCAGTTTGGTTTCCTTTTTTTATAAACATGATATTAATCATTATTTTTATTTAGTCTAAATAAATATATTTGCAGAAAAAATTTAATAATGATTAAAAAATATGTGATTTTAGCAGGCTTAGGTATGATGGTTTCATTAACAGCACAAACCAATTGCACACCTCATGAAGCAGGAAGTAATGTAGGTGATACAGGATGTGTAAGTCTTACTTACCAGAATCAGCAGGTCTATTATAAAACAGTTCGTGCAGCAGACGGGAATGAATGGCTTCAGCAAAATCTCGGAAGTTCAAATGTCGCCACATCTATCGGTGATGAAGGAGCAAGAGGAGACTATTTTCAATGGGGACGCTGGGATGATGGCCATCAATTGAAAAATTCAGAAATGAGTGAAGAATACCCGACACCCAATAATCCTCTAGGCTTGGGAAGTGGTACTCAAATATTCTATATCGGAGGAGGATCTCCTTACACTGGATATTCCGGATGGTTTACAAACCCTAATCAGGATGATACCTGGACAGCAAAAAATTTAAGCGAAGTTACCGCGCATAATGGAATGGATCCTTGCAAACAAATCGGAAATAATTGGGAAATCCCTACTGAAGCAGCTTGGGATAATGTTATGCAGAAAGAAAACATTTTTCCTAAGCCTTCCGGAGCTACAAATAATGGTATTACAAGAGGTTTTGAAAGTAACCTGAAAATTGCCGGAGCCGGAGCGCGCAAAGATACATCATTTGCTTTTGAAGGTACACGTGCATATATCTGGACAAAGTCTGCCAGTACCAATGCAAACTTTTACAGATTTGTTTATTTGGGAATAGCTTCTACTAGTACAACAGGCTTCGGAGGTGATGCGAAAAGCCATGGATATTCTATAAGATGTGTCAATACAGCAAACAATACATTGGGCGTTCAGAATTTTCAGAATAATGATTTAAGTATTGTTCCGAATCCGGTGGATAAAAATTTCAGTGTCTCTTCAGCCGGTAAAATTCAAAAAATTGGAATCATCAATACAGCAGGACAGAAAGTTAAAGAAACCAAAGAAACACAGAATATCGATGTTTCCTCATTTCCTAAAGGATTATATTTCATTAATATAACCTTTGAAAACGGGAAAACAGAAACAAGAAAAATTCTAAAAAAATAATTGTAAAATTTGTAGTGAATCCCCGCAAACATTTATGTTTCGGGGATTTTTAATTTTTGGAGAGAATTAGACACGATAATACAATGCCGTATTATGGTAAAAGGATAAATTATTCTTTTTATTAAGATTTAATTTTACTAATTTTGCCTAAATGTTAGAATTTAACCCTGAATATGCTCAGTGAATTAGAACAGAATTTTTCGACCCTTGAAAAAAAGATTTTGATAATAGCTAAAAAATATCAGGATCTTAGTGAAAAAATGTCGGAACTTTCTCTGGAATATGAAACGCTGAAAGATAAATATGAAGAGGAACAGAAAAAGTATAGGGTTTTGGCAGAAGAGCAAAAAAATATAAAATTGTATTCCGCAATCGCAGGAAATCCCGAGCATAACCGCCTGATGAAAAACCATATCAACAGGCTTGCAAAAGAAATAGACCTGTGTATTGCTGAACTTCAAAACAGTGGATTGTAATGGATGTGAGAAGAATAACCATTAACATCGCCGGAAGAACATATCCGCTGAATGTGCCCGCAGCAGAAGAAGAAACATTGCGAAAAGTGGGCAAACAGATTGAAAATATGATTAAAGATTTTGAAGCAAACTTTGATGTACGCGACAAACAGGATGCTTTAGCAATGTGCGCCCTTAAATTAGGTGCGAATGCAGAAGTTTCTCAACTCGCAAACGAAAAAAATATAAATGCTTCCAACGAAAGATTGGGGAAACTCAATCAGCTTTTGGAAGACCTGGAAAACAGATAGATTTTCAGGAACCTACTGTCCTACAATAGTTCTAACACATTACAGGTAAACTCAACGCTAAACAATTACCGGGCAAAAGTTCACCCAATGGCGTGCCGATTCTTTCGGATTACAAAAGGTGAAAATCAGTCCAAATCGTGTTGATTAGGAGTTTACTCTAAATCATTGAACTGTTGTAGGTTTTTTTTATTTAAAAAAGAAAGATTGAAAGAGGTTTACAATTACAGCTAAACCCAAAAATTAAAAAGATTGAACATTAAAACTAGATATATATTATGACATACGCTATTATTGTAGGCGTGATTTGCTTAATCGTCGGTGCAGTTTTAGGGATTATTTTTTCTAAAAGCTCCCTTAACTCCAAAGCCAGATTTATTGTAGACGATGCAAAGAAAAACGCTGAAAACATTATAGAAAAAGCAACCGTTCAGGCCGAATCTATTAAAAAGGAAAAACATCTTCAGGCAAAAGAAAAGTTCCTGGAACTCAAATCTCAGCATGATGCAGATATTCAGGCAAGAGAAAGAAAAATGCAGGAAGCAGAAAAAAGGACCAAGGATAAAGAAAACAAGCTGAATGATGAACTCAGCAAGACAGGAAAACTTGAAAAAGACCTTGACAGGCAGATTGCTGATTACTCCAAAAAGCATGAAATTCTCGAAAAGAAACAGCACGAGCTTGATGTTGCCACTGCGCAAAAAGTAGATATGCTTGAAAAAATATCCAATTATTCAGCCGAAGAAGCCAGAAACGAATTGGTAGAATCCATGAAAGCAGAAGCGAAAACCAAAGCTCAGGCACATGTTCAGAGTATTATGGAAGAAGCACAGCTTAACGCAAAACAGGAAGCAAGAAAAATCGTAATTCAAACCATCCAAAGAATCGGAACAGAGCAGGCAATTGAAAATTCAGTATCTGTTTTCAATATCGAATCGGATGAGGTAAAAGGAAGAATTATTGGTAGAGAAGGTAGAAATATCCGTGCTTTAGAGGCAGCAACAGGTGTCGAAATCATCGTTGATGATACTCCGGAAGCAATTCTTCTTTCATGTTTTGATCCTGTAAGAAGAGAAGTGGCAAGGCTTTCTTTGCATAGATTGGTAACCGATGGCAGGATTCACCCGGCAAGAATCGAAGAGGTAGTAGAAAAAACAAGAAAGCAAATCGAAGAAGAAATTATCGAAGTTGGAAAAAGAACGATCATTGATTTAGGAATTCACGGCCTTCATCCGGAATTGGTGAAAATTGTCGGCAGAATGAAGTTCCGTTCTTCTTACGGGCAGAATCTTTTACAACACTCCAGAGAAGTTGCCAATATCGCTGCAACAATGGCAGCCGAATTAGGATTAAATGTAAAATTAGCCAAAAGAGCAGGGCTTCTTCACGATATCGGGAAAGTTCCTGAGCAGGAATCTGAGCTTCCTCACGCACTTCTCGGAATGCAGTGGGCAGAAAAGTTTGGCGAAAATGCAGAAGTGGTAAATGCAATCGGAGCACACCACGACGAAGTAGAAATGACATCTTTGCTTTCTCCGATCATTCAGGTTGCAGATGCAATTTCCGGAGCGAGACCAGGAGCAAGAAGACAGGTTTTAGAATCTTATATTCAAAGGTTGAAAGATCTTGAAGCTGCAGCTCTAAGCTTTGAAGGAGTTTCCAGTGCGTATGCAATCCAGGCGGGAAGAGAATTAAGGGTAATGGTAGAAAGCGCAAAAGTAAATGATGAAGTCGCTTCTCAACTGTCGTATGACATTTCTGAAAAAATACAGAATGAGCTCACTTATCCGGGACAAGTAAAAGTTACGGTAATCCGCGAAACAAGAGCCGTAAATATCGCAAGATAAAATTTTTATACAATAATAGAAAAAGAGAGAGGTTGCAGTGTCAACCTCTTTTTTATTATTTTAATTGCTGAAGCCAATCGGTAATAATCTGAATAGTTTCTTCGGTGATGCTATGATCATATCCGGTTTCATGGTAGCTCAGATGTACTTTCAGATGACTAAGATACTCTTTTGCCTCTTTTGCAAAATGAATAGGCAGAACCTGATCTTTTTTTCCGTGAATAGTGAGAACTTCCATTTGACGTAACTTTTCACAAGTTTTTACCAAAGGCTTTATTTCTTTTAGAATTCTTCCGCTCAAACCTATAATTCCCCTGAATTTTTCCGGATGAGTAAGCCCGACACTGTAAGACATGATTGCTCCCTGGCTGAAACCTCCGATGAATACTGATTTTTCATCAAATGTATAAAGTTCTTTCAGCTGATTAATAAATTGATTAATGATAAT
>DAMDNI010000002.1:9633-23302 GCA_032083825.1 Bergeyella sp.
ATAATTCTGCTCTTTTCAGCTTCCATCTCATTGATGCTGGGAACACCTTTTACAAAATTCACCTCAAACCAGCGGAATGAATTAGGAGAGTTCTCAAAAGGTGCTCTAGCAGAAATAATAAGAAACTCTTCCGGAAGACGCTGCGCAAGAGAATCCATATGTTCTTCATTGCTTCCGACACCGTGCATCAAAAGAAGCATTGGCGGTTTTTCTGAATAGATTTTTGGCTTCCGGACGACAAAATATAGTAAAGGATTTTCTCCTTTCATGTAAGTGCTTTTATTCATTTTTATTTTGTTTTTAGGATACCTGAAAACATCTCATACTGAGGCTGCCATATTGATATCCTTCGTAGATATATTGTATTTCTTCATTTTTATCAGCTAATCCTAATGTATAAATCATCGGCATATAATGATCGTTGGTAGGAATAGAAAGCTGTGCGATGTTTCCGAAGTTCTGATAATTCACAAGATCAATAAATTCTCGGCGGTCAATTTTGTTTTTTACAATTTCATCAAATTCAAATGCCCAGTCAAAAGGTTGGGAATCAATATCCTTCCAGTTCAGTAATCTCAGGTTGTGAACGATATTGCCGCTTCCGATAATCATTACTCCTTTTTCTCTCATTTTTCTCAGGCTTTTAGCCAATTCAAAATGATGTGATGCAGGTTGTGTATAATCCATACTCATTTGGAAAATAGGAATATCTGCATTGGGAAACAAATGTTTTAGAACCGTCCATGCACCATGATCCAGACCCATTTTATGATCTTCCTGTATATGAAAATCAAAGGCAGATTTTATAACTTCTTTTGCTAATTCCGGATCACCTTTAGCGTCATATTTTACTTCATAAAGTTTAGGGTCGAAACCTCCGAAATCATATATTGTTGCCGGTTTTTCGCTTAACGAAACGTAAGTTCCTCTTGTTTCCCAATGAGCCGAAATGACCATAATGGCATTGGGTTTTTCTATTGATTTCCCAACTTTTCGAAGAGTTTGAGTGAAAGAATTGTCAAAAAGAGCATTCATCGGGCTTCCGTGTCCAATAAAAAGCATTGGCATTTTGGGAGTTCGGCCGAAATTTTGGGTAATATTTTCAAATGCCTGCATTTTCATATCTGAAAAAATGAGAGGTGTGGTTGCCAAAAATTTTAAAAAATCTTTTCTTAGCATATTCATATTTTGTAGACATTTCCTTCGCCGGCAAAGCCGGCGAAGGAAATGGAATTCATATTTTAAATAAATGGATACAATTACAGAACTCCTATTTGTTCCATATACGTTTTGTTATCCCAAAACAGGTATTCCTCTGTCATTACGCCGTCTTTCCAGATTCCGATGGTAGTCATGGGAAGTTTAAATTTTTTCCCGGTTGGCTGGATGAATTTTCCGTTTCCAATTGGCATTGGCTCAGTAAATGTTCCGAGCATATATCCCATTACAGCAGTAATGTTTCCGGAACCGATTTTAATGGGATGTTCTTCAATTCTTGTATCGGGAGCGTAGACAAACATGGCATCCAAAGTTTTGATGTGCTGTTCAATTCCTTGTTCGCTGTGCCCGTCAGGAAAGTGAACGATAATGTCTTTTGCATGGCTTTCGTGGAGTCTTTTCCAGTCGCGATTAGAAAATACAACAAAATCCAAAGTGTCAAATTTTGCCAGATTTTCGGAAATTTTAGCATTGGATTTAGTGATTTCAAGAAGCTGTTTCTTTAAATCTTCTTTAGACTGAGCCTGAGCGTTTACAAGTAAAACAGCTGCAATTACAATAATTGTTTTTGAGAAAACATCTTGTGCGGTTTTCAATAAACTTTGCATGATAAAATATTTTTTAATGATTACTATTAATTTTACATGGCAAAGTTGCGAAGACAAAGGCTTTCGTCTCGTAAACCTATGTTAATAAAAACCTATCGGTAGAGATTTTGGCGGATTCTGCTTAAAGATTGTGGTTTGATTCCCAAATAAGAAGCTAAAAGATACTGAGGAACGCGTTGTACCAGATCAGGATGTTGTTTTACAAGTTCGAGATATCTTGTTTCTGCGTTATCAGCAAAAACCTTTGTAATTCTTTGCTGGTAATGAATATAGGCATTCTGGATTAGAATTCTGAAAAAACGCTCAAATTTTGCTACAGAGCGTACTGCATTTTCAAAGTCACATTTATCAAGAGCAAAACATACAGAAGGTTCTAGAGCTTCCACAAAAATGTCTGCATGATGATTCCCGAAAAAACTGTATAAATCTGAAATCCAATATCCTTCTGTTGCAAATTGGTTGATATGAGATTCTGCATTTTCATCTTCGTAATATGAATAAATAAGGCCGGAATCTACAAAATAAATGTACTGAGCTTCCTGGCCTCTTTCAATCAGGAATTCTTTCTTTTTGAAATGAAATGTCTTCAGATGTGATGAAAACTGCTCAAATTCAGAGTCAGAAATTGTTTCGGAAATTTTGATTTCCATAGCTTTCTTGAGACTGTCAAAATTCATAATGTTCTGATCTTTAAAGAAAAGGCTTCATTTCATTTTCAATCTGTTTGCGAAGATCCATTAGTTTGATTGCGTATTGTTCCATTTGTTTCTCAGCTTCCGTTTCGGGATGGAATTTCGGAACTTCCACTGGATTTCCTTCATCATCCACTGCAACAAAAACGATAATACAATGGGTTTTCTTTTCAAAATCTTTCCTCTTTATATTCCGCGAAGAAACATTGATGGCAATATGCATGCTTGTGGAACCTGTATAAATAACTTCCGCCTCCACTTTTACAATATGCCCGATTTTTATAGGCGAATAAAACCGGATTCCACCGACATAAACGGTTACACAATAGTTTGAACTCCATGAGCTTGCGCATGCGTATCCAGCCTGATCAATCCATTTCATAACACTTCCGCCGTGAACATTTCCGCCGTAATTCACATCACTTGGTTCGGAAATAAACTGAAATACTGTCTTATTCTGCATATTGACTTAAATTTTGATTAAAGATATTCATTAATTTTCAGAATTTTGGAGATAAGACGTATTTTTGGGAGATGAAAAAAGTATTCTATCTTAAAACGTGCGGAACCAACAAAAAAATAATGTCACCTCTTGACCTTTCCGGTTGGGAGCTTCGGGAAATTAAATCTGAACCTGTTTCGGAAGATGAGCTGAAAGAAATGTATGATAAAACCAAATCCTACGAAGCATTATTCAGTAAAAAATCGACACAGATTAAAGCAAGGGGAATTGATGTGAAATCTCTTAAAGAAAATGATTTCAAGAAACTTCTGCTGGAGCATTACAGCTTTCTGAAACGTCCGGTTTTCATCACGGATAAAGAAATATATGTCGGGAGCGAAAAATCTAATCTCGAAAAATTGAATGAATATTTTACTTCAAAATAAAAATAAAGCGATCAAAAAACTGATCGCTTTATTTTTATTTTGAAAAAAACTCTTACACAAATGGTAATTTTACCACTTTAGCAGGAATGTTTTTATTTCTGATCTGGATAAAAATTTCCGAACCTAATTTGAAATTTGGCTTATCTACGTAAGCTAAACCAATTCCTACTTTTTTGATTGGGCTCATCGTTCCGGAAGTTACTCGTCCGATCACATTGCTTTCGGCATCTACAACGATATAATCATGTCTCGGGATTGCTTTTTCCTGCATTTCAAAACCTACAAGCTTACGGGAAATTCCGTTTTCTTTTTGTTGGGTTAAGAATTCAGAATCTACAAATTCTCCTTTATCCAATTTGGTAATCCAGCCTAATCCGGCTTCAAGAGGAGAAGTGGTATCATCAATATCGTTTCCGTAAAGGCAGAATCCTTTTTCCAGTCTTAAAGTGTCTCTGGCAGCCAATCCACAAGGAATTAGACCTTCTTCTTTTCCTGCTTCTGAAATGGCATCCCAAAGTTTTTCTGCAGATTCGTTTTTAAAATAAATTTCAAAACCGCCGCTTCCTGTATAGCCAGTATTGGAGATGATCACATCCTGAACGCCGTCAACTGTTCCGATTGTAAAATGATAATAAGGGATTTCAGAAAGATTGGTTTCTGTTAATTTTTGAAGGATTTCCGTAGCTTTCGGACCCTGGATTGCAATCAGCGACATTTCATCGGAAGCATTGGTCATTTTTGCACCGAATTTTTCATTGAATTTTTGAATATGGTTCCAGTCTTTTTCGATATTGGAAGCATTTACGACCACGAAATATTTTTCGTCATCCATCTTGTAAACGATAAGATCATCTACAATTCCGCCTTTTCCGTTGGGAAGACATGAATATTGTGCTTTTCCGTTTTCCAGCGTGTTCACATCATTGGATGTTACATACTGAAGAAGTTCTTTGGAACCCGTACCTTCAATGAAGAATTGTCCCATGTGCGAAACATCAAAGATTCCGGCTTTTTCGCGGACTGCAAAATGTTCTTCCGTTACTCCGGAATATTGCACAGGCATTTCAAATCCTGCAAAAGGGACGATTTTTGCTCCTAGGCTTACGTGTTTGTCGTACAAAGAGGTTTTATTCATTTTTACTTTATTTTAAAGCTGTTGTAAGATTCAATAAAAAGATTTTTGTAATTCCCGTTCCAATATTTGCTTTCGCAGAAGATGGTTACCAGATAAAGGAGTTTATCATTGGCAATTACTTTGGCTTTCCATGCGGCTTTTTGTTTTTCATCAACAAATTCGTAGGAATATTCTTTCCCGCCCCGGATTTTTTTCACTGAAACTTTTTCTGCAGATTCTTGGGAGCCGATGACATCCAGAATTAGCATTTTGGTCTGTTCTTCGTTTAATTCAAGTTCGCGATAGCCGGAAATGGTAATCGCACCGATTTCGTTATCAGGGAAAATGTTGATAATCCCGTCATCATTCGTTGCTCTCCATAAATCCGGATATTCGATAACAAAATTATCGGTTTCGAATTTTTGGGTGACATCAGCGCTTTTGAATGAGAGCAAAAAAAAGAAAGCGATGATGTAAACAAAAATATTTTTCATCAAAAGTTATAATTTGTGTTTGTATTCTTCAAGGATGATTTTGAACCATTCTGTAAAATTGTCTGGGTTTTCAAGAATTTCTTTATCCAGATTTTCCATAGAAATGTAGCGTACTGCGCTTACCTCATTTTTATCAGGATTAAAATTTCCTTCATAAATTCCCGTAAATACATAATCAAGCTCGTGTTCCCAAAGGTTTCCGCCAACATCTGCTTTATAAATAAAATGGAATTTTTCTGAAAGTTCAGTTTCAATTCCTAATTCTTCCTTCAGCCGTCTTTTTGCTCCTTCAAGATAAGTTTCGCCGATTCTTGGATGTGAGCAGACCGCATTGGTCCATTGGTTGGGAGAATGGTATTTTTCTGAGGCACGTTTTTGCAGGAGCATTTCACCCTCTGAATTGAAAAGAAAAACCGAGAAAGCCCGATGCAGTAAGCCGTTAATATGAGCCTGCTGCTTTTCCATCAAGCCTAAAACTTCATCATGCGGATTTACTAAAACTACCTGTTCTTCCATTTTCACAAATGTAAGTTTATTTGCCGATTTTGTAAAATATTTGTAGGAAATTTTCTTCCGGATCTGATTTTTGGGAGTTTTTGAGATTAAAAAGATTCACATTTAGCTGTTTTATTTTAATTTTTTTCTTAATAATCTTCGTTTTTACTTTCTTTTTTTGAGGATTTTTTAACATTAATGAATTTTAACAAGGCTTTATAGTATATATTTTGTAATTTTGCCACTTCAAATTTTAAAAGGATGGAATTAGAATACATAGATCATCTTAGCCCAATGTTGAAGGGTGATATCAAGAATTATCTTATTGATATTGACGGTACAATTACGGACGATGTTCCTAACGAAGAACCGGAAAGAATGATCACCTGCGAACCTTATCCTGATGCTTTGGAAACGATCAACCGTTGGTATGATCAAGGGCATATTATCTGTTTTTTTACTTCCAGAACGGAAGATTTAAAGCAAATTACGATTGACTGGCTTGATAAACATGGTTTCAAATATCACAGCGTTCTTTGCGGAAAACCAAGAGGCGGAAACTATCACTGGATTGATAATCATCTTGTGAAAGCAACCCGCTACAAAGGAAAGTTTACGGATATGATTGAAAAGCAGGTAACTATTGAAGTTTTTAAAGATTAACCTTTTATACTTATTACATCCCTAAAAAATTAAAAAAGTAAAATTCAATGAAAATACTAGCAAACGACGGGCTTGATCAATCCGGAATAGATGCACTTACCGAGAAAGGTTTTGAAGTAATTACTGCAAAAGTTCCTCAGGAATTTTTAATTGATTTTATTAATGATAATAGGATCAAAACGGTTTTGGTAAGAAGTGCAACCCAAATCAGAAAAGATATTATTGACAGCTGCCCTTCGCTGGAAATCATCGGAAGAGGCGGAGTAGGAATGGATAATATTGATGTGGATTATGCAAGACAAAAAGGAATTCATGTCATCAATACACCGGAAGCATCCTCAGCTTCTGTTGCTGAGCTGGTTTTTGCACATTTGTTTACCGGAGCGAGATTTTTAGAAGATTCTAACCGTAAAATGCCTGTAGTCGGAGATACCCA
Organism: Bergeyella sp.; assembly: GCA_032083825.1. GTDB lineage: Bacteria > Bacteroidota > Bacteroidia > Flavobacteriales > Weeksellaceae > DAMDNI01. Next base: position 16,242 of record DAMDNI010000002.1, read on the forward strand.
ATTTGCCAATCTGAAAAAGAATTATGCAAAAGGAATTGAACTCCGTGGTAAAACCATCGGAATCATCGGAATGGGAAGAATTGGCCAGGAAGTCGCAAAAATAGCTTTAGGGCTTGGCATGAGAGTGATTGCTGCAGATAGCAATATCGGAAAGGCGAGTATTAAAGTAAGATTTTATAACAATCAATTCATTAATGTAGATATAGAAACCGAGCCTTTGGAAGACGTTTTCAGGCATTCTGATTTTATTACGCTTCACGTTCCTGCACAAAAAGGGGGATATATGATCGGAAAAAATGAATTTGAAATCATGAAAAGAGGAGTTGCCATTGTCAACTGTTCAAGAGGCGGCGTAATTGATGAAAATGCTTTAATAGAAGCATTAGATTCGGGAAAAGTCTCTTTTGCAGGACTTGATGTTTTTGAAAATGAACCTACGCCGTCAAAAGCGATTTTAGCTCATTCAAAAATATCTTTAACGCCTCATACCGGAGCTTCCACTGTAGAAGCTCAGGATAGAATCGGATTGTCTCTTGCAGAGCAGATTTGCTCGATTCTTCAGGTTCATTAAGATTAATATTAAAAATAAAAAAAATCGCTTTACAATTGTAAAGCGATTTTTTATTTCGATTTATTTCTTTTTCAGTTCGTCGCGGATTTCTATCAGCAACTGGTCTGTTGATGATGGTCCTGCAGGAGCTTCTTCAGGTTTTTTATTGACTTTGTTCGCAACTTTAATCAGCCAGAACAAAACAAATGCAATACACAAAAAGCTGATAACAGCAGATAAGAAATTTCCGTAAGTAACACCATTCCAAGAGAGTTTTGCAATGTTTTCAGCACCCGCTGTTTTCAATACAGGATTCAATATCAGCGGCGTTATCACATCGTCTACCAATGATGAAACGATTTTTCCGAAAGCAGCTCCGATAATCACACCTACTGCAAGATCCATTACATTTCCTTTAAAAGCAAATTCTTTAAATTCTTTAATAAAGCTCATAATTTATATTTTTTTAATTAGTTATGAGGCAAAAGTATGATTTTTAGAGGAAATAAAACAAAAAATACATTTACACATCGGGAAATAAGTCTTATTTTTAAATAAATATTTCAAAAATAAATCCCGGTGAAAATTTTTACAGCTGACCAGATCAGAAATTGCGACAGATTTACCATTGAAAATGAGCCTGTTTCTTCCATTCATCTTATGGAAAGAGCAGCCGGAAAATGTGTGAAATGGATCTTGGAAAACCTTGAAAACGATACAAAATTTTACATTTTTTGCGGAAATGGAAACAACGGAGGAGATGGTTTTGCAATCGCAAGAATGCTTTATCAGAAAGGTTTTGATGTGGATGTTTTTTCAGATAAATCGAACAAAAAATTTTCTGATGATTCTGAAACAAATTTCCTGAGAATAGAAGAGATATCAGGAATCAGGAAATATGATTTCGGAGAAGCGGAAACTTTTACTTTTGAAAAAAATGCCGTTATCATTGACGCTATTTTTGGCAGCGGATTAAACAAAAAACTTCAGGATAAAGTAAAAAAATCAGTTGATTATCTGAACCAATTGAATCTTCATAAAATTTCAATTGATATCCCATCTGGATTATTTGCCGACCATAATCTTGATGAGCATTCAACAGTTTTTCAGGCTGACGATACGCTCACATTTCAATTTTGGAAACGCAGTTTTCTGCATCCTGAAACCGGGAAGTTCTGCGGAAAAGTTCATGTTTTGGACATTCAGCTTCAGGAAAATTTTATTACTGATGAACCTTCCGATTATCATGTTATTGATGAAGATATCATTAAGAGCGTTTTTCAGCCGAGGAAAAATTTTTCGAATAAAGGGACATACGGTAAAACCTGCATTGCTGCAGGAAGTTTCGGTAAAATCGGTGCCGCTGTACTCGCTGTAAAATCAGCATTGAAATCAGGAAGCGGGTTTACTTTTATTCTCGCTCCGAAATGCGGATACGAGATTTTGCAGACAACATGTCCAGAAGCCATGTACATCTATGGAGGAGAAGATTACATCAATCATTTTGAAACCCAAGAAGATTTTACCTTAGGAATCGGCCCGGGTTTAGGAACGGATCCTGATACGGAAACTTCATTTCTTGAATTTTTAAAAACTCAGAACCGTCCAATGGTTTTGGATGCAGATGCTCTGAATATCATTTCAAAAAAATCGGAAAATGTGAAACTGATTCCCGAAAACTCTATGATCAGCCCACATCCGAAAGAGTTTGAAAGGCTTTTCGGGAAAACAGAAAATTCGTTTGAACGTCTCGAACTCGCAAGAGAAAAAGCACGGGAATTCAATATTTATATTATTTTAAAAGATCATCATACACAAGTTGTAACCCCTCAAAAGAAGGTTTTTTATAATATTACAGGAAATTCTGGAATGGCAAAGGGCGGAAGCGGAGACGTGCTTACCGGAATTCTCACTTCATTATCAGCTCAAAAATATTCTCCTGAAGAGGCTGCTGTTTTAGGAGTCTGGATTCACGGAAAGGCCGGAGATTTTGCGGCCGAAAAACTCTCAAAAGAAGCAATGCTTCCCACAGATTTAATAGAGAATATTGGCAGGGTTTTTAAGCATATCAATCAATTAAATGACCGAATTTCAAAATGAATATAGATCAGATTCTTAATAAGATTTATATTCTTCCGGAAAATTCAAGACGGAGGCTTGAGGAGTATATTTCTCAAATAAAATATCCAAAATCCCATATTCTTCTGAAAGCGGATAACATCGAAAGAAACATTTATTTCATCAAAAAAGGAATTGCCAGAGGATATTCTCAAATACAGGATAATGAAATTACTTTCTGGTTCGGAAAAGAAGGCGACACGGTAATTTCTATGCGGAGCTATGTTGAAGACCTGAAAGGATATGAAGATATAGAACTTTTGGAAGATTGCGAGCTTTTTGAACTTCAGATTAAAGATTTGCGAACACTTTTCAACGAAGATATTCATATTGCAAACTGGGGAAGGAAATTTGCCGAACAGGAACTGATAAAAACTGAAGAACGATTGATTTCCCGACAATTCAGTACGGCAACTGAAAGATATTTGGATTTGCTAAAAAATAATCCTGATCTTATCAAAAGAGTCCAATTAAGGTATATTGCTTCTTATCTTGGCATTACGCAGGTAAGTTTAAGTCGCATCCGATCGGAAATTAAATGATTTTTTATCATTTGTAAAATTTTGCTTCGTCCGGTTTTCAGACATTTGCAAAAAAAAAATAAAATGAACTGGATCGTCCTAATTATTGCGGGATTATTTGAAGTAGGATTTGCTTCATGTTTGGAAAAGGCAAAAGAAACAACCGGAAATACAGCATTGTTGTGGTATGGCGGATTTTTAATCTGTCTCACGGTAAGCATGCTTTTGCTGATGAAAGCTGTACAGACCTTGCCAATCGGAACTGCTTATGCGGTATGGACAGGAATCGGAGCTGTAGGAACAGTACTGGTAGGAATATTAGTATTTAAAGATCCCGCAAATTTCTGGAGAATATTTTTCATCACGACACTTATTGGTTCTATCATCGGGCTGAAGACCGTTTCTTCACACTGATATAAAAATAATTGTTCATTTTTCGGTTGCGGCAGAATTTTCATTTCTGTTACATTTGTATTTATATTATTAAAAAATAATGGAACTTACCAATGAAATCATGTATCAGGCTTCTTTCGAGAAAAATCCCGACTTTGAGGGCGTTTTCTGGATGGGTGTAAAAACAACAGGCATTTTTTGCCGCCCAACTTGTACTGCCCGGAAACCGAAACCTGAAAATGTTGAATTCTTTCAAAATACAAAAGATGCAATTCTGAAAGGTTACCGTCCCTGCAAAGTCTGCAAACCTTTGGAAAATCCCGCTGAAGCTCCTGAATACATTCAGGAAATTCTTAAAGAGTTGTCAGAAAACCCTGAGCAAAAGATTAAAGATTCACACCTTGTTCAAAAAGGTTTGGAGCCTGTAACCATCCGCCGTTGGTTTCTTAAAACTTACGGAATGACATTTCATACATTCCAGAGAATGTTTAAAATCAATTCTGCTTTTAAAAAACTCCAACAGGGCGAAAATGTAGCGGATGCAGCTTATGATGTCGGTTATGAAAGTTTAAGTGGGTTTAATGAAAGCTTCAAAAATATTGTAGGGGTTTCTCCAAAGAATTCGAAAAACCAGAAAATTATTGACTTAAAAAGAATAGAAACCCCATTAGGAACAATGATTGCATGCGCTGACGAAAACGGAATTTCAATGCTTGAATTTTCCGAAAGAAAGTCTTTGCAAAAAGAACTTGAAGAAATTTCAAAACATTTTAAAGCAAACATTATTCAGGGCGAAAATCCTCATTTTAAAACTCTGGAAAAAGAGCTGGAAGATTATTTTAATGGGAAAATCAGGGAATTTACTGTTCCTCTTTCTCCTGTAGGAACCGATTTTCAAAAAAAAGTGTGGGAAGTTTTACGGAAAATCCCTTACGGAACTACAAGAAGTTATCAGGAACAGGCAAATATTTTGGGAAGCCCGAAATCAGTGCGTGCTGTTGCCAATGCGAACGGACTCAATAAAATTTCCATTATAATTCCGTGTCACCGTGTTATCGGAACCAACGGGACACTTACCGGATATGGAGGCGGAATCTGGCGGAAACAAAAGCTACTTGAGCTGGAAAAAGCAATTTTGTTTTAATTTTGCAGAATAAAATATAAAACAATGTTCTCAATCCAGCCCGTTTTAGAAAATGAAAATGTAAAATTGGTTCCCCTAAAAGAATCTGATTTCGAGAAATTGTATGAAGTCGCTTCCGATCCGAAAATATGGGAGCAGCATCCGAATAAAGACCGATACAAAAAGGAAATTTTCAGAACTTTCTTTGAAGGTGCGATATTGTCGGAAGGTGCATTTCTGATTGTTGATAAAGATTCTGAAGAAATTGTGGGAAGTACGCGGTATTATGCCTTTGATGAAGATGAAAATTCCATATTTATAGGCTATACTTTTTATGCAACAAAATTTTGGGGTTCAAAAATGAATCCGCAGGTGAAAAAGCTGATGCTGGATTATATTTTCCGGTATGTTGATTTAGTAAAATTTCATGTAGGGAAAGATAATGCACGTTCAAGAAAAGCCATGGAAAGATTGGGAGGAGAACTGAAAGGTGAAATTTCTGTCGCCTATTTTGGAGAAGATGACAGGATAAATGTGGAATACTGGATCACAAAAGAGAACTGGCTCAAAAAATAAAAAACCGCAATACTGCGGTTTCTCTCTACTACTACAAACTTTATTATAAATAATTAAATGATTGTCGATTTTCCTATTTGCACATTTTCGTGATGAACAAAATCATGATCTTGCAAAATAGACCTGCAGATATAATCACCGATAAATGCGGTGCTGAAGTTCTTTTTAGAATTCAGATCCACTGAAACTACACCGTTGTTAATAGCCTGTTCCACAGAAAAAACAATGTGATCTGCTGCATTTTTTTCTCCAAGATATTCCAGCATCATGGCTGCACTTAAAATGGAAGCCATCGGATTAGCAATATTCTGTCCTTTTGCCTGAGGATAAGATCCGTGGATTGGCTCAAACATTGCGGTTTTATCACCAATTGAAGCCGAAGGCAAAAGCCCGATCGAACCGCCGATTACACTTCCTTCATCTGAAATGATGTCTCCAAACATATTTTCGGTAAGAATGACATCAAATCTTTTCGGGTTTAAGATCATCTGCATTGCTGCATTATCCACAAAAAGATAATCAAGCTCTACGGAAGGATACTGTTCTGCGATTTCTTTGCAGGTTCTTCTCCATAATCTTGATGTTTCCAAAACGTTGGCTTTGTCTACCAAGGTCACTTTTTTATTTCTTTTTTCCGCATCCTGAAAAGCAAGATGGGCGATTTTTTCAATTTCTGATTTTTTATAGGAGCAGATGTCATAGGCTTCTGTTCCGTCTTCAGAAGTTTTCTTTTCTCCGAAATAGATTCCGCTTACCAATTCACGATAAATCACCATATCCGTATTTTCAAAAATTTCTTTTTTCAAAGGGCTGATCTGTGAAAGGGAAGAGTAAGCTTTGATCGGACGGATGTTCGCATAAAGACCAAGTTCTGAACGAAGTTTTAGTAATCCTTGTTCCGGACGTACTTTTGCATCAGGATTATTGTCAAAGCTCGGATCTCCGATTGCTCCGAAAAGTACGGCATCAGATTTTTTACAAATCTCCAGAGTTTCGTCAGGAAGCGGATTTCCTGTTTCGTATATTGCTTTTGCACCTACCGAAGCTTCTGTATAATCAAATTTGAGTTTGTAAATTTTAGAAATTGTTTTAAGAACCTTTATTGATTCTTGGATAACTTCCGGTCCGATTCCGTCTCCGGAAAGTACGGCAATTTTGTAAGTCTTGGTTTCCATCTAGTATGCGTTTTCTCGTTGTTGTTCAAATTTTTCTATAGCTTCCTTTTTATTAATAAGGAAGTCGATGTCGTCATATCCTTCAATCAGGCATATTTTTTTATATTGATCAATCTCAAAGCTGGTCTGTTCATTATTAAAGCTTAAAGACTGATTTTCTAAATCTACATTGACAGTAGTTTCGGGATTTTCGGTAATGGTTTTTATTAAATTTTTTAAAAATTCTTCGGAAACCTGAATCGGAAGAAGTCCATTATTTAAGGCATTTCCTTTAAAAATATCGGCAAAAAAGCTGGAAATTACTACTCTGAATCCATAATCAGTCAATGCCCAGGCTGCATGTTCACGGCTGCTTCCGCAACCGAAATTGTTTCCTGCTACCAGAATTTGTCCTGAATATTTCGGATTGTTCAAAACAAAATTTTCATTTGCAGAATTATTCTTATTAAATTTCCAGTCACGGAAAAGATTTTCACCAAACCCTTTTTTATCTATGCTTTTCAGAAATCTTGCAGGAATAATCTGGTCGGTATCAATATTTTCGATGTTGATGGGAACGGCTGTTGAAGCAAGTGTATTCAGTTTTTCCATTTTTAATTCTGATT
>DAMDNI010000002.1:23312-24955 GCA_032083825.1 Bergeyella sp.
ACGATTTTACCTTCCACAGCGGCAATCGCTGCAGTTAAAGGGCTTGCTAATAGCGTTCTTGATCCTGGGCCTTGTCTTCCTTCAAAATTCCTGTTCGAGGTGGAAACACAATATTGTCCTTCAGGAATTTTATCTTCGTTCATTGCCAGGCAGGCAGAACATCCAGCTTCACGAATCTGGAATCCTGCATCTTCAAAAACTTCATTCAATCCTTCTTCTTTGATTTGCTGTGCCACATGAAAAGAGCCGGGAACAATCAATGCTGTGATATTTTCCGCCTTTCTTTTTCCTTTAATATATTTTGCTGCAGAACGAAAATCCTCAATTCTTGCATTGGTACAGCTTCCGATGAAAACATAATTTACAGGGACTTCCGAAATTTTCTGCCCGGAAATTAATCCCATGTAATTCAAGGCTTTGTTTTCAGATTCAGATTCCGCTTTTGGGACAGCATCAAAAATACTGATTCCCATTCCCGGATTTGTACCATAAGTGACCATCGGCTGAATATCTTCTGCATCGAAATGATATTCCAAATCAAAAACCGCGTATTCATCTGTTTTCAATGTTTGCCAGTAGTTCACTTTTTTGGTAAATTCTTCATCTTTTGGTGCATATTTTCGATTTTTTATATATTCGAAAGTGGTTTCGTCAGGAGCGATCATTCCGCCTCTTGCTCCCATTTCGATGCTCATGTTACAGACAGTCATCCTGCCTTCCATGCTCATTTCTTCAAATATATTTCCGGAATATTCGCAGAAATATCCTGTTCCGGCATCGGTTCCTACTTTTGAAATGATATAAAGAATTACATCTTTCGGAGAGACATTTTGATTTAGTTTTCCGCTGACATTTACTCTCATGGATTTTGGCTTGTTCATCAAAAGACACTGGCTCGCAAAAACCATCGCAACCTGACTTGTACCGATTCCAAAGGCAATAGAACCAAAAGCGCCGTGTGTTGAGGTATGGCTGTCTCCGCAGACAATACTCATCCCTGGTTGTGTGATTCCTAATTCGGGTGCAATAATGTGTACAATTCCTTGGTTTTCGTGTCCAAGTCCCCAAAGTTCAATATTGTGGTTTTTACAATTGATGCTCAATTGTTCAACTTGTGTTCTTGATAAATCATCTTTAATCGGAAGATGCTGATCAATCGTAGGAACGTTATGATCTGCAGTAGCCGTAATCTGATTTGGGCGGAAAACAGGAATGTTTCTTTTTTCAAGTTCCGAAAAAGCTTGTGGACTTGTCACTTCATGAATCAAATGACGATCTATATAAATGATTTGCGGACCGTTTTCTATAGTTTCCACGACATGTGCGTCCCAAACTTTATCAAATAAGGTTTTTCCCATTTCTAGCTTACTTTAGATTGATTGGTGAATTGATTCATTAATTCATGAAGATCTTCATTCACGATTTCTTTTTTGCGGTCGGCAATTTCAAGAAAGCTTTGATACAAATAATCAAGTTCGACTTTGGAAACGTCAAAACCGATATTTTTGAATCTATATGCCAAAGCAGAACGTCCGCTTCTTGCTGTCAGAATGATGGAAGATTCGTTTACTCCAACTTCCTGAGGATCGATGATTTCGTAAGTTTCCCTGTTTTTGATCACACCATCTTGGTGAATGCCTGAA
>DAMDNI010000002.1:24965-30020 GCA_032083825.1 Bergeyella sp.
AAATGCATTAGAACCAACAATTGCTTTATTAGGCTGAACGATCATTCCCATACTTTCTGAAACCAGCTGGCTCATCGAGGTAAGCATTTTGGTATTGATATCGGTATGAAAATTAAGGTATGGATGCTGTTTAAGAATCATCACCACTTCTTCCATAGAAGTGTTTCCTGCTCTTTCGCCGATTCCGTTGATGGTGCATTCGATTTGTCTTGCTCCGTTTCTGATTCCCGCGATTGAATTGGCAGTTGCTAATCCTAAATCATTATGGCAATGGCAGGAAAGAATTGCCTTTTTAATATCTTTTACGTTTTCCTTCAGGTACTTTATTTTGTTTCCGTAATCTTCAGGAAGGCAATATCCTGTTGTATCGGGAATATTGAGAACTGTTGCTCCGGCTTTGATCACTTCTTCACAAACTTTGGCCAGAAAAGCATTGTCGGATCTTCCAGCATCTTCCGCATAAAATTCTACATCATCTACATATTTTTTAGCATATGAAATGGCTTCCACAGCCCTGTCAATAATTTCCTGCGGAGAAGCATTGAATTTATATTTCATATGGCTTTCAGAAGTTCCGATTCCGGTATGGATTCTCGGTTTTTTTGCTTTTTCAAGTGCTTTTGCGGCACATTCAATATCATTTTTGTTGGCTCTTGTCAGGCCGCAGACCGTTGCATTATTTACTATTTTTGAGATCGCCGCTACTGCTTCAAAATCGCCCGGACTTGAAATAGGAAATCCGGCTTCAATCACATCAACTCCCAATTCGTCAAGTTTTTGAGCAATTAAAACTTTCTGCTCCTTATTCAGTTTGCAGCCGGGAACCTGTTCGCCATCTCTCAGAGTTGTATCAAATATTTGTATTTTTTCTGCAGGCATTTTGTTCTTTTTAATAATTTTGAACAAATTTATTTTTACGGATTAATACTTTTCATTCATAATTACCATTTTTACAATATCAGAATTTTATTTTTTTTAAGTAAATATTTATAAATTAAATAGTTATCCGGGATTAAAATACGATGGCAGAAATACAAAAAGATTTTTTATTCACGCTTATAAAGTCACTGAATAAGGCTGAAAAAAGGCAATTCCGACTCTATGTAAACCGGCTTGGAATCAATGCGGATGCTAAATTCTTGCTTTTATTCGACCTGATGGACAAAATGCAGGAATATGATGAAAATAAAATTCTCGAAAAGCAAATTACCACAAAACAGCAGCTTTCAAACCTCAAGGCACATCTTTACCGCCAGATTCTGATTAGTTTAAGAACCAACCCGAGCAACCAGAACAATAAGATTATCATTCGTGAACAACTTGATTTCGCTACGATTCTTTACAACAAAGGTTTGTATAAACAGAGCTTGAAAATTTTGGATAAAACCAAACAAATAGCGATTGATCTGCAGGAAAAGGACATTGCATACGAAATTGTAGAATTTGAAAAAGTGATTGAATCTCAATATATTACAAGAAGTATTAAATCCAGAGCCGATGATCTTGTCAATGATGCAAAACTGCTCGGAAAACTGAATGCCCTGAATTCAAAATTATCCAATCTTTCACTAAAGCTTTACAGCAGGATGCTTTCCAATGGTTATGCAAAAACGGAAGAAGACAAAGAATCCATCATCCGGTATTTTGACAGCAAGATGCCCAAAAAAGATTTGGAATTAATGGGGTTTCGTGAAAAGTTGTGGTTTTATAAAGCACATGTCTGGAAATATCTTCTTTTGCAGGATTTTGTGAATTCCTATAAATATTCTTTGCAGTGGGTTAACCTTTTTTACAGTCATAAAGAGATGATTTCCAACCATCCGGTTTGGTTTACCAAAGGAAACAGCTATCTTCTGAATGCCGTTTTTCTGCTAAGAAAAAGAAAACGTTTTGAAGAATGTTTTAAAAAATTTGAAAGAGTTGTTTTAAATGAAGATTTTCCAAGGAACGAAAATACCGAATCTGTACTTTTTACTGTTTTTTATAATGCGAAAATGAACCTTCTTTTTTTGAAGGGGAAATATGACGAAGCTCCTTCTATCATTGAAGAAATTAAGAACCATAAAGAATACCGGAATGATAAAATCGACGATCATCATATTCTGATTCTCAATTTTAAAATTGCTTCGACCTATTTTGGAAATAAAGATTACACCAACTGCATTGCTGAGCTTCGGAAGATTATCGATCATAAAAACACCAGCATTCAGGAAGATTTGTATTTCAATTCGCGAATTCTTTCATTAATGGCAATGATTGACTCCGGACAGGACGAAAATCTGGAAGAATTTTTAGAAGAAACAGTACGGTTTTTCAAGAAAATGAAACAAACTTCTTCGATGCACAAAATTACAATTGAACTTTTTGAAAAGCTGTATAATGTTTTCCCGAACGAAAAGAAAAAAGTAGCGCAGGACTATCTTGAACAATACAACCTTTTGGCAGAAAATCCCTATAATACAAGGAATTTTGTTTATTTGGATTTGATTTCTTGGCTGGAATCTACTGTTTTCAGCAGAGATATTTCTGAAGTAATCAGGGAAAAATTTAAATAAATATTATTCGAAAATTCCTGTAGCATAATTCTTAATCACTTCCCAGAAATTTTTCCCCAGAAAATAGATAAGAGTGGAAGTGATGATTCCTTTAACAGTAAAGAAAATCAGCCCGCCAACGCCAAAACGTTTTACCCAGCGTTTCCATACTGATGATTTTTCTTCAGAAATGTTTTTCTCCTGTGTGATCTGATTATTTTCCATTCTGCAATATTTTCCAGACAAAAATACACTTTTTTAGGAATTTATTTTTATTCTAAATAAGAAATCTCTATTAATTTCTTCTTATCCGAAATCTTTTTTGCCGTTATCCGAAATGTTGTTATATTAGGTGCAACCCAAATTTAGTTATATGGCAAAAAAATCAAATGATTACGGAATCGAAAAATCTCTTAAAAATTTAGGAATAAAAACAGAAAATAAAGGAGTTTCCACTGGTGGAAAATATTTTTCAAACGGCGATTTGCTGGAATCTTACTCTCCAACCGACGGAAAGCTGATTGCAAAAATCAAAACCGGTTCCGTAACAGATTATGATACAATTATAGAAACCGCAAAACAGGCGTTTAAGGAATTCAGAATGATTCCGGCTCCGAAAAGAGGAGAATTGGTGCGTCAGTTTGGTTTAAAATTAAGAGAATATAAAGATGACTTAGGAAAACTTGTTTCGTATGAAATGGGAAAATCTTTGCAGGAAGGCTTAGGTGAAGTTCAGGAAATGATCGATATTTGTGATTTTGCTGTTGGACTTTCTCGTCAGCTTCATGGTTTTACCATGCATTCCGAAAGACCGGGACACAGAATGTACGAGCAATATCACCCTTTGGGAATTGTCGGAATTATCTCAGCTTTCAATTTTCCTGTTGCAGTCTGGAGCTGGAATACCACTTTAGCCTGGATTTCCGGAAATGTTACTCTTTGGAAGCCTTCCGAAAAAGTAGGACTTTGTGCAATTGCCTGCCAGAACATTATTGCTGAGGTTCTGAAAGAAAACAATATGCCCGAAGGAATTTCCAGCCTGATTGTAGGAGATCATACAGTTGGAGCAAAATTAGTAGGAGACAAAAACATTCCTTTGGTTTCTTTCACAGGTTCTACTAAAGTTGGAAGAACTGTTGGAGCGAAAGTAGCCGAAAGATTCGGAAAATCTATTTTGGAATTAGGCGGAAATAATGCAATCATCATTACCGAAAATGCGGATTTAAATATGTCAATCATCGGAGCTGTTTTCGGAGCAGTCGGAACTGCCGGACAACGTTGCACTTCTACAAGAAGATTGATTATTCATGAATCTGTTTATGATGAAGTGAAAAACCGCCTTGTAAAAGCTTATGGGCAACTGAAAATAGGAAATCCTCTTGACGAAACCAATCATGTAGGGCCGCTAATCGATCAGGATGCCGTAAAACAATATGAAGCTTCCATTAAAAAATGCAAAAAAGAAGGCGGCAAATTTATCGTTGAAGGAGAAGTTTTGAAAGGAAAAGGCTACGAATCTGGCTGTTATGTAAAACCTTGCATTGCAGAAGTGGAAAACTCTTACGAAATTGTTCAGCATGAGACATTTGCCCCGATTCTTTATTTGATAAAATATAAAAATTTAGAAGAAGCCATTGCCATCCAGAATGATGTTCCGCAAGGTTTAAGTTCTGCAATTATGACACAGAATCTTCGTGAAGCAGAGCTTTTCCTTTCGCAGGCAGGTTCAGACTGCGGAATTGCAAACGTCAACATCGGCACTTCCGGAGCAGAAATCGGCGGTGCTTTTGGCGGAGAAAAAGAAACCGGTGGCGGAAGAGAATCCGGCTCCGACGTTTGGAAATATTATATGAGAAGACAAACCAACACCATTAATTACACGGAAAATCTTCCTTTAGCTCAGGGAATTAAATTCGATTTATAATTTAATTGTCAATTAATTCAATTCTTAAACATCAAACTACAAATATGAACAACGCAATAGCATCACACCCAAATCCTACCAATAAAGTGAAAGAAATCCTTTCCAAGCATATTCTTGCGGATGGATTTGATTTTGTAATGGATTTTGAAAAATCCCACGGATCATGGATCTATGATAAAAATACAGGAAAAGAATTTTTGGATATGTTTTCCATGTTTGCTTCCGGATCGATCGGTTACAATCATCCTTATCTGGTTGAAAAAGCTGGCTGGCTTGGGAAAATGGCAATTAATAAACCTACACTTGCCGACGTTTATTCCGAAGAATATGCTCATTTTATGGAGGTTTTTGAACGGGTAGCTATTCCGGAAGAACTGCAGTATGCATTTTTTATTTCAGGCGGAACTTTAGCCGTTGAAAATGCAATGAAAGCCTGTTTCGACTGGAAAACTCGTAAAAATTTCGAAAAAAGCCTTGATGTTGAAGCCGGGATTTGTATTCATTTCAGGCAGGCATTTCACGGAAGAAGCGGCTATACTTTAAGCCTTACTAATACTGCAGATCCAAGGAAGCATCAATATTTTCCGAAATTTGACT
>DAMDNI010000002.1:30030-31109 GCA_032083825.1 Bergeyella sp.
TTGACTGGCCAAGAATACTGAATCCAAAACTTCATTTTCCAATCACAGAAGAAAACCTGGAAGAAACCATTAAAAATGAAAGGCTTGCCCTTTTGCATATTGAAGAAGCCATTCTTTCCAATCCTGATAAAGTCGCTTGTGTAATCATAGAACCGATTCAGGCAGAAGGTGGAGATAATCATTTTCGTGACGAATTTTTTGTGGAATTAAGGAAACTTTGCGATGATAACGAAGTGCTGCTGATTTTTGACGAAGTGCAAACCGGAATAGGAATTACAGGTAAAATGTGGGCATTTCAGCATTTCAGTATAGTTCCGGATATTATTTCATTCGGAAAGAAAACACAGGTTTGCGGCGTTTTGGCGAACAAAGAAAAATTTGACGAAATTCCGAACAATGTTTTCAAAGAAAGTTCAAGAATCAATTCCACATTCGGAGGTAACTTCATTGATATGTGCAGGCTTCAGCTGGTTTTGGAAGTAATCGAAAAAGAAAACCTTTTGGAAAATGCAAAAAATGTCGGCGAATTTTTATTGGAAGGCCTTAAAAATCTCGCAGAAAAATATCCTGAAAAACTTTCAAATGCAAGAGGAAGAGGCTTAATGTGTGCGATTGATCTTCCGTCGCCAGAACAGCGCGACCATCTTCAGGAAATTTTGTATAATGATGGTTTGATCATTTTGGGATGTGGTACAAATTCGCTTCGTTTCCGTCCGCATCTGAATGTTTCTAAGGAAGAAATTCAGCTTGCTTTTGACAAAATAGAGCTGAGTATCAATAAAATTTAATAAAGCAAATTTGTTTTTTGTTTCGGTTTTTCCTATCTTAGATTTCTCAAAAAGAAGTTGACTATGGAAAGACAAACGAGAGTAAGTGTTTTTGAAAGCAATAATCCTGCGGAAATTCAGCTGATAAAATCTAAGCTGAGCGAAGCCGGAATTGAGAATTTTACTCAGAATGCTTATATGACATTTACCACCACACCTACTGCAAATATTTTAAAACTGCAGGTAAATCTGGCCGACGAACAAAAAGCGTTTGAGATTATAGATGCCTATTTGAAAGAAACTGACCTTAAC
>DAMDNI010000003.1:0-1406 GCA_032083825.1 Bergeyella sp.
TGTATCCTCCTTTTTCGTAATAAGAATTGATCGATAAAAAACTTGAATATTTCTGTGTCGGGCGAAGAATCGAATTATCATAAATCTTTGCTGCATTTATACTATTTGCTTTATCTACAAGCCTTCCATGAATATCATATTCATAGAGACTTCCATCAAAACCCAAAGTAGAAATATGAGGGCCGAAACTGAACATTTCCGAAGTCTCTGCACCATTCCACTGCAATTTCCCATCCGAATTCCTGCCTTGCACATATTGAGTTTGAAGAGAAGGTTGTACGTTAGGAGAACCAAACTCAGTCGTGAAGGACAAAGAACCAGAATAAAATAGATTGTTTGATTCCAGCTTTTTGATTGCATATCCCGAATCTGCGATTTTAATATATTTATAGTTGCTCGTATTGGCTTCCTGTATAGTTGCTTTTACTTTCGAAGCCTGAAAATCGGTAGAATCTATAGTATTTTGCTTCAAAGCATCTGTATAATTTTTTGAAAATACTGGTGATGCGTCTAAATAAACTTTGCGGGAATTAAGTATGGTTTTAATTTCCCTTAGTTCAGAACCCTGAACAATTCTTATATCTTTTTTGTTAAAAGCCAAAGTATCTCCGGCTTTTGCCTGAATTATCAGGTATCCTTTGTTATTTGTATAGTCATAATTACCGGAATTCCGGTTGGTCACAAGAAGATTTTTATGGGGCTTATTTTTGGTATTGTAAAAATAACCTTCATAATACAACTGGGAATCCTGAGAAAATAAAATCCCTTGAAACAAAAAGAAAAAAAACAGAGTAAAGGTATATTTCATACAAATCCGGATTTTATAATAATGATGTCTCAGCAGTAGAAATGGTTGGAAAAATATTTTTCGTTTCCTTAAATATAGAAAATAATATCAAAAATCCGAAATATAATAATGTTTAATACATATCTAAGAGCAATTCCGGCAATAATTAACAAAATAAAAATCGCCAGAATATAAATCTGACGATTGAAATGTATTTAAAAAAATTAAATTTTAGGAAACTTTTCCGGATTGCTCTCAGTAAAAACCCTGTAAACGATTTCAATAATATCGTCTGCAGAAGGTTTGCTGAAATAATCTCCGTCGCTTGCATAAGCTGGCCTGTGATTTTTTGCAGCAATCGTTACCGGATCTGAATCCAAATATCTGAATGCCTTCTGCTTTTCCAAAATTTGCTGCAGAATAAAAGCCGAAGTTCCGCCTTCCACATCTTCATCAATTACGACAAGACGATTGGTTTTCTTCACACTTTCTGCAATTTCATTTGATAAATCAAAAGGAATTAATGACTGAATATCAATTACTTCAGAAGAAATCCCAATTTTTTCCAATTCATTTGCTGCTTCCGTTACTACTCTCCAAGTTGAGCCGTAAGTAATCA
>DAMDNI010000003.1:1416-9954 GCA_032083825.1 Bergeyella sp.
GTAGATTCACCCAAATTATCCGGCTGTTTTTCTTTCAAACGGTAACCATTCAGGCATTCTACAATAAGTGCAGGCTCATCACTCTGAAGCATTGTATTGTAAAATCCGGCAGCTTTTGTCAGGCTTCTGGGAACCAGAATATTGATTCCTTTCGATAAATTTAAAATACCGGCCATTGGCGAACCTGAATGCCAGATCCCTTCTAATCTGTGACCGCGGGTTCTGATAATAAGCGGAGCTTTTTGCCCTCCTTTTGTACGATACTGAACCGTCGCCAAATCATCGCTCATCCCTTGAAGGCAGTAAAGAATATAATCCAAATACTGGATTTCTGCAATCGGGCGAAGACCTCTCATTGCTAAGCCAATTCCTTGTCCAAGAATGGTCGCTTCACGAATTCCGGTGTCAGCAATACGAAGCTCTCCGTATTTTTCCTGCATTCCTTCCAAGCCTTGATTTACATCTCCGATATTCCCGGCGTCTTCTCCGAAAATAAGAGTTTCAGGATATTTTTCAAATATTTTATCAAAATTATTTCTCACCACTACTCTTCCGTCAACTTCTTCAGAAGTGTCAGAATATATAGGTTTTACTTCTTCAATATTTGCTGCCTTCCATTGAGATTCTGAGTATAAATGTGAGGAATAGTTGTCTTTCTCTATTTCTGAAATCTCATTATACGCATTTTGCAGAAGCTGTCTTTCCGCAGAATTATTTCCTCTCGTGAGCAAAAGGGCTTTTCTTGCGATATGGAACACGTCTTTTTTCGCAACAGAAATAACTTTATTGAAAGAATCAATTAAATTCTGAATCTCTGAATTTTGTGATTTTAAATTTTCAATAAGTGGAATCATTCTGTTTTTTATATCAGAAATGGTTTTTTGATACGCTTCCCATGATTTTTTTTGTCCTTCTTTTACCGCTTTTTTCGCTTCCGAATCAATCTGATCCAATTCTTCGGAAGAAGCGAGAATTTCTTCATTGCCATCCATTTCTACGGAATAATTAAGAATCCATTCCTTCAATTTATGCAAACCATCAAAATCGGATTCCCAATTGAGCCTTTTCTCAGATTTGTATCTTTCATGTGAGCCCGATGTAGAATGCCCTTGAGGCTGAGTAACTTCCATAACATGTACAACAACCGGAACGCTTTCTGTACGTGCAAAATTTTCCGCTCTTGCGTAAGCGTCTAATAAAGCCGGATAATCCCAGGCTTTTACCTGAATAATTTCACATCCTTGTTTTTCATCTTCAGCTCTCTGAAAACCGGAAAGCATTTCAGAAATATCTGCTTTCGCCCTTTGATTCTGAGTCGGAACAGAAATTCCGTAGCCATCATCCCAAATCGAAAGAATCATCGGAACCTGCAATGCACAAGCAGCATTAAGAGTTTCCCAAAAATGACCTTCTGCAGTGGAAGCATCCCCAATAGTTCCAAATGCGATTTCATTTCCATGATTTGAAAATTTCTCTGAACCTTCAAACTTGACAGATTTAAATACTTTTGAAGCATATGCAAGTCCCAAAAGTCTTGGCATTTGCCCGGCTGTCGGAGAAATATCGGAAGAAATATTTTTTTGCTGCACAAGGTTTTTCCAGCTTCCATCTTCATTGAGGCTTCTTGTAGCGAAATGCCCGTTCATTTGTCTTCCTGCAGAAGCAGGCTCGCGCTCAACACTTGTATCTGCATAAAGCTGTGCGAAAAAACTTTCAATAGAAAGTGCGCCAACTGCCATAGCAAAAGTCTGATCACGATAATATCCTGAACGCCAGTCTCCATTCCTAAAAACTTTAGACATTGCAAGCTGAGGCAGCTCTTTTCCGTCTCCGAAAATCCCGAATTTTGCTTTTCCTGTAAGAACTTCCCGTCTTCCTAGATAAGACATTTCACGGGAAATACGTGCAAGTTTATAATCCTGAAGTATGCTTCTCCTGAAGTCTTCGAATGAAAGTTCCTGAGTTTCAATATAGGTTTCCTGCATAGCATTTCTGATTTTTACAAATATAACAATTTTATTGAACCTGAAATTTCATCGTTTTAAAAAAAATAAATTTATTTACACTTTATTAAAAAATTCGCAAAAGACAAAATTTTAATGATACATTTGAATAACAAACAGACACAGAATGGAAAAAAAGTCTTCTCATATCCTCAATGCCTCAAGCAATTTACTCGGATTTTGCCTTGTAATCATCACTTCGATAAGAATCACAAGATCTGCAGAAGGATCTTTTCTTGATGAGGGTGCAGCTATTGCGAGTATATGTCTGGCCATAAGTTGCCTTTTCTCTTTCCTGTCTATAAGATCCGGCAATATTAAATCAGAAAAAAAATACGAAAAAATTGCGGATTATCTATTCATCATTGCTCTATTGCTGATTGCTGTTTCCGTTATTTTTTTTAAGCTTAAAAATTATCTAAGCTTTAGTTTTTTAAAATTATGTTTTGAAAAAAGGATTTTGCATGGATACAAAAAAAAGATCCTCACGTTTCACAACGTGAGGACAAAAACACAAATGATGAAAAAAAAATTATTTTTTAGTTAATATGAAATTATTTTCTTGGTGGTGGTGCAGGATCACCATCTACAGCTTCTCCTTGAAAATTACCATAAGAATTTGCAGTAGAATCTGCCTGTGCAGCCTGTCTTGATTTTTTCAAAACTCTAAGATTCTGAACATCTTCAGAACTATATACTTCATCTTGTTGTCTACATCCTACCGTGGTCAAAGCAATAAAACCGATTGCTATAAAAAATAATGTCTTCATGGTTTCAAGATTTTTAATAAATATTATTGTTTAAATTTTTCTTTTAACTCTCTGGGACAAAATTATAGGTAAGCAGACGAATAAAGCAAATATCACAACCGTTACTTTATAAAAAATTACCGTGATTTGATAAAATAAAAATGGTTTTACAAAAAAAATTACAGTATTATTGTAAAAAAATATACAATAATCGTATACTGATACAACTCTGACACATATAACACAAATGCTTTCATTTAGAAACATATTAATTTCATTTTTTTTACTGTTTTTTTCAATTTTTTATCCGCAGACCTCAAAAATGTCAAAAATGAGCTTCCGGGATATCGAAAAAAAAATTGATAGCCTGCATAATCAGCCAAAAAAAATGTGGGAAATGATTAATATTTACATCAAAAAATCAAAAACCGAAAATAATTTTGAAACCTTAGTGTATGCTTACCGATATGCAAGCAACTACTCTGAATATCCTAAAAACCTGAAATATGCAGACAGCGCATTGATGATCGGAAAAGATTCAAAAGATAAAAAACTTTTGACCGATGCCTATCTCAACAGTGGAATTGTGTATATGAATGAGGCTCTTTACAGCAAAGCTCTTGATAATATATTAATAGCCAACAAATATTCTAATGATATCGGCGATGAATATAATAATTACAAAACCATCTATTACATTGCCCAAAATAAAATATACCTCGGGCTTTATGAAGAAGCCAACAAAGAACTGCAAATATGCCTGAAATATTTCAAGAATAATCTCAATAAAAAAGATCTGGGCAAAAATTTCGAAATGTATTACCTGTATTCTCTCATGAGTTATATAGATTCTAATACAAGAGTCGGGAAAATTGCGGAAAACAAAAACTTGATCACTGAAGCTTTAGAATATTGTGAAAAGCAAAACCTTAAGCAATATACGCCTTATTTCATTTCTATGATGGGTACAGATGCTTTTTATTCGGGCGATTACAAAACTGCAATCAGCAAACTTACCGAAGCTCTTGATAAATATAACGATCAGTGGCCGCATCTTACAGAAATCTATTACATCGGGCAGACTTACTGGAAAACCGGCAAACGAGGATTAGCCGTAAAATACCTGGAAGAAATTGATAATGAATATAATAAAACCAAGAAACTCGATCCACAGTTCCGATCTGCTTATGAAATACTGATCAAATACAGCGATTCTGTAGGGGATAAAAACAAACAGCTGGAGTACATCAACAAGCTGATGGTTTTGGATAAATCTTACGAGAAAAACTTTAAATACCTGTATCCAAAAATCAATAAAGAGTACGATACACAAAAACTTCTCGAAGAAAAAAGAAACATTGAAAAATCACTCCGCTTTCAAAGCCTGGCTCTTATTTTTACAATAATCATCAGTTTAATTGTAGTTATAATTTATGTAATCCGGTATTACCGCCTGAAAAAAAGCTACAAAAAACGTTTCGATGAAATCATGGATGAGCTCAATGCACAAGAAGAGGAAGTTTTTATTGAGCAGGAAAATGCAGTTGTCGCGTCTCCTTCCGCAACATTTGTAAAAAATAAAGAATTCGATCTTGAATATTATGATAAAATCCCAGGACTGAACCCTGTTTTTGTCGAAAATATTCTTATCCAGCTTGACGAATTCGAAAAAGAAGAAAAGTATCTTAATCCTCAGCTTTCACAAAGAATTGTAAGTGAGATGCTGGGTACAAATTCCACTTATCTTTCCAAAATCATCAATACTTATAAAGGAAAAGGATTCACACTCTATATCAACGATTTACGAATGGATTACATCATTCATTACCTGCGTTCGGATTATAATTTCCTGACAACAGATGTGAAAGAACTTACGACTCTTGCAGGATTCACCAATTCAGAGAGTTTTTCAGATAATTTCCAGAGAAAATTCAAGATAAAACCATCCTATTTCATTAAAATGCTGAAAGAAAATTCTAGAACTTCCGTTCAATCACATAATCAAGCATCAGATGAAGAGAATGTTTAGCTTCAGAATCCGGAAACTCTTTCAGAATATCTTTAGCCTTTTGCTGGAAATCTTTCATGGCTGCAACCGCATAATCCAGACCACCTGATTTTTTTACAAAATCGATCAGTTCCTTTACACGTTTCTGATCGTTGTTGTATCGTTTTACGGTATCAAAGAAATATTTTCTGTCTTTTTCGCTGGCTGTTTTAAGGGTATGAATCAGAGGCAGTGTCATTTTCTGCTCTTTAATATCGATTCCGACAGGTTTACCGATCACGTTTGAACTCAGATAATCAAACAGGTCATCTTTGATCTGAAAAGCAATCCCGGTAAATGTTCCGAAATCCTGCATTTTTTTAGCAAGATTTTCATCGGCTCCGTTTGAAAGAACCCCGATTTCGCAGCAGGCAGCAATTAATGTAGCTGTTTTTTGGCGTATAATTTCGTAATAAACATCTTCTGTAATGTCTAATTTTCGTGCTTTTTCAAGTTGAAGCAATTCTCCTTCGCTCATTTCCCGAATCGTACGTGAAATCACAGAAAGCAAATCGTAATCTTTATGATCAGTAGAAAGCAAAACAGATTTTGAAAGTAAATAATCTCCTACCAAAACTGCGATTTTATTCTTCCATAAAGCATTGATAGAAAAGAAATTACGCCTCTTAAAACTTTCATCCACCACATCATCATGCACCAATGTTGCCGTATGAATCAGTTCGATCATAGAAGCTCCGCGAAAAGTTTTTTCCGTCACTTCACCAATCAGTTTTGCACAGAGAAAAACAAACATCGGACGCATCTGTTTTCCTTTTGTGGTAACGATAAAACGGGTTACTTTATCAAGAAGCGGGACTTTGCTTTGCATGGATTCATAAAACTTCTGTTCAAAAAGCTTCATTTCATCATTTATAGGACGCTTGATTTCTTCTACGATATTTGGCAAAGCAAAAAATTAATTGATTCCCGCAAATATAATTTATTTCTCTTAGAAAAAAGAAAATTTAAATATCAGAATTGCTCTTTAGGAATAAAATAAAAGCTTTGTTTTTTTGTTCCCAAAGGAGAATGAAAAGCTTCTCCCGAAATGTAAACACCTTCTTCATCTACGGAAACACCTTCAATCTGCCCAACCGAAAGCGCACTTCCAAGATGATATCTGACATTGCTTTTTTCAAAAAAAATTCCGGGTTGTGATTCCTCAAAAATCTGAAGGTAAACAGCTGTAGATTTTGTGTATCCTACTAAGTATAATTTTCCTTCGAAATAGGCTGCATCTGTGACTACAAAATCAGTTTTGAATGATTCGGCTTTTTCAGCAGATTGATTTCCTGTATTTTGCGGATCCAGAATATAATGTGAAACGGATTTTGAAGCCCATTCTTTTGTAAAAATATGAATTTTACCATTCAGAAAAATCATGGCTTCCGCATCAAAATCTGTATTGATGTTTTTGGGTGTAAAGTCTTTCTGTTCAGGATAATGGAAAATAATTTCTTTAACAGAATCCTGTCTTAAAGAGTCATTTTCAAACGGAATTCTATAGATCTTCAAGTCTTTTCTTGTTCCCGAATTGTTGCCAAAGTCTCCGATATAGAAACTGTTTGTATCATTTGTTAAAGCTTCCCAGTCTTTATTCAGCAATCCTGTTTGAAAAGTTTTTAAAATTTTGCCGGATTTTTTATCCATTTCAAAAACCTCAGAAGTGTTTCCGCTGTCATTAATAGTGAACAAACGATTCTCAAAAAAATTAAGGGCAGAAGTTTCTTTTATAGAATCGGATAGTACAGCTATTTTATACTTATTGATTTTAAGCGTTTTATGTTCCTGAGAAAATAAAAATATCCCGGCGAGAAATAAGATCAGCAGAAATAAATTCTTCATGAAATAACAAATTTAATTGATTAAAAAAATACAGAAAAACGATCTATTTTGTTTTTCTTTTCAGAAGAAGGATTCTTATCTTAATAAAATCATAAACTAATCCTATAAGCAAAATCATGCTTCCGAGCATCAATGTTTTAACGCCAAAATCTTTATACAAAATTCCGCCAGTAACTCCTCCTAAGAAAAATAATGAAATGATGGTAAGTTTCAGCTTTATGGATTTTATAAGCTTACTCCTGTTTTCGGAATTATGGTAAAAGAAAAGCTGGGAAAACTCAATCCCCATATCTGTAAAAAGCCCTGTTAAATGCGTAGTACGAACAACAGAGTGCGAAATACTCGTTACTAAAGAATTCTGCATTCCCATTGCAAACAAAAGACAGAATGCAATAATATCAGGATTACTTTTAATTAAGTTAACTCCAAAAATACCAATAAAAAACAGAATAGCCGCTTCTAAAATCGTAGGAACGACATAGATAAGATTTTCTCTCAGCCGGGAATAAATCTCAACCATACAGTTAGAAAAAAAAGCACCGAAAAAAAAGAAGAAAATATACAAAGCAGTATGAAAAGCCTGCTGGAATTTAAGATTAAAAGCTTCATCAATAAAAAAAGCAAAATGGCCGGTTACATTAGTTGTAAGCTTCGCAACCGCCATAAATCCTACTACATTCACCAGCCCTGCTACAAAAGAAAGCAAAGAAGCAAGACCTAAATTATGTCTGTTTGTCCGTGTTTTTCCTTTATGTGCAAACATTTTTTAGAAAATTTTGTTAAGACTCTGCCGTTTTATTGGCCAGTTGTCCGCAGGCAGCATCAATATCTCCTCCCCTGCTTCTTCTGACAACAATTGTGATTCCTGCTTTTTCGAGCTCACGGACATATTTTTCTTCAGCAGCAATACTTCTGTGATCGAATTTTCCTTCTCCGATCGGGTTATATTGAATAAGATTTACTTTTGAAGGAACCTGACGGCAATATCTAATCAAAGCTTTAATATCTTCGTCTTCATCATTAATTCCTTTCCAGACACAGTATTCAAAGGTAATGGGCGAGCCAGTTTGTTTATACCAATATTGCAGAGATTCCATAATATCGGTTAAAGGAAATTTATCGGAAAAAGGCATTATTTCGTTCCGTTTATGTTCAATTGCAGAATGAAGTGAAAGAGCCAATTTTACTTTCAAATTTTCGTCTGCAAGCATCTTAATCATCTTCGGAATTCCTGATGTGGAAACGGTAATTCTTCGCGCTGACATTCCCAGTCCTTCAGGTTTTGTGATTTTGTGAATGGCTTCCACAACGTTTTTATAATTCATCATGGGTTCTCCCATTCCCATAAAAACAATATTGGAAAGCGGGCGGTCAAAATATTCTTTACTTTGCCTGTCAATTAAAGCAACCTGATCTACAATTTCTGCAACCTCAAGATTCCTCATCCTTTTGAGTCTGGCAGTTGCACAAAATTCACAGTTTAATGAACATCCGACCTGTGAGGAAACACATGCTGTTGTCCTGGTTTCGGTAGGAATCAAAACAGATTCTACCATTAAACCGTCATGAAGCTTTACTCCGTTTTTGATCGTTCCGTCAGAAGATTTTTGCAGCTGGTCAACAGAAGCCGGCTTAATAAAAAAATCTTTTTCAAGATTTTCCCGGAGATTTTTAGAAAGATTTGTCATTTCTCCGAATGAGTGAAGATTTTTGCTCCAAAGCCAATCGTAAACCTGCTTTGCACGAAATGGCTTTTCACCAATTGTGCCGAAGTATTCTTTTAGCTGATCGAGAGAAAGTGTGCGGATGTCTTTCAATGTGTTCTTAAAATTTTTGCAAAGATACGTTTAATGTAACAATTTAAAAATCGCATCATATAACGATCAATTTATTA
>DAMDNI010000003.1:9964-10453 GCA_032083825.1 Bergeyella sp.
AAAATTCTGCTTCTATCATTAAGAATACCAAATTATTGCATTTTATGAGGATACTTTCTTGTTATTAGATTAAAGTATTATGAATTATAATTCGTCTTTATTCATGAATCGATAATTCTTACCTTTGCAGAGATTTTTATAATATGGAATTCCAAGCCTTTTACGAAAGCCCGTTTGTACTGAAGTTTTCTTTTGAAAAACTAATCCGGAAAATGGAAGCAGAAGCTTCTGAAAATCCGGAATATGCGATTGCTTCTAAAAGAATTCTGGAGAAAACAAAACAGTTCCCTGAACTTATCAACGGGATCACCAATCTTAGTTTTTTTGATAAAAACGAAATATTGATGAAGGAACTTCTGAGAGATCTTTTCCCGCCAATGCTTACAGGAAACGAAATAAAAGCAATTGGTTTCCCTTTTTATAATTTCTTTTTTAATCCTACACAACGATTTCAGAATATCCTGAAAAATGCAGGGGAAAATTTCGACA
>DAMDNI010000003.1:10463-31006 GCA_032083825.1 Bergeyella sp.
ATTTCGACATGTTCATCAGAGGGCTTGATCCGCATCGTTTTTACGTCATGAGCTGCTGCATTATCCTGAGAAATTTTTATCATGTTCCGCTCAATTTTTCGATGCCATTTATTTTTGATATTCCTAATGAAGAAGGCGTTATCAACCATTATCGTTTCCTGAACAACGTTGATTTCATCGAAGTAAATCCTTTGGAAAACTGCAAAAAGCTCAATGATGAAGAGATTTCCGAATTGCTGGACAATTTTGAAGATTATGAGCTTTGGAAAGAAAAATTCCCTCCGAAAAGCTGGGAGCTGAAAGGTTTTGCCGTGATCAATTTCTTTGATGCCACTACAGAAATTGCCATTTCTAATCTGAAAAGCAAACTGATCAATATAGAAGACGATAAAAACCTGAAACCGGAACTCAATAAGATTTTCCGTTCTATTTTCCAGGTTGCTGATTTGGAATTGGGTTACACAGCAATTGATCTTGAAGAAAACAAATTTTTGAGAAGTCCGATTAACAGTGTCATTGATAGTTTTATTTTATCCGGCCTTCCTAAAAATTTCAAAAACGAATTGCTTTGTGAAAAAAACTTCAATGCACTTGTAGAATCCCGAAAATACTTCAGCATTTCCGATGTTGAAAGAATTTACCGGGAATTTCCTGAAAGCCAATTGGCACAACAATTTTACAAATCGGGAATCAAAAGTGCCATCTTTGCTCCTATTATCAAGGACAAAAAAATTCTCGGCATTATAGAACTCACCTCAGGAAAAAAGATGCTCAACAGCATCAATGCCAACAAAATGGAAATCGTAATGCCTTATCTTGAAGATACGATGGAAAGGCTTTATACAGGAATTGAAACAAGAATTCAGGCGATTATCCAAAGAGAATACACTTCGATACATCCCAGTGTTTACTGGAAATTCCGCCAGGAAGCTGAACGTCATATCGGTTTTTATAAGGAAGAATTTGACCTGCCTTACAGAAACATAAGTTTCCAGAACCTTACACCGCTTTTCGGGCAGACTGATATCCGAAATTCATCCGTTTCAAGAAATCTTGCAATCAAAAAAGATCTGGAAATCAACCTGATACTTATTTCTGATATTTTCAAAAACCTGAGTTCTGAAAATGATTTGGAAAGCATCAATCAAAAGCTCCTTCAGTTGCGGGAAGTTCTGAATAACGATTTAAAGGCAGATACGGAAAGCCAGGTCCAGAATTTTATTTTGACCGAGGTTCATCCTTTACTAGAATCATTAAAACTTCAAGACACCCATTACAATCATCTGATTACAGACTATCATAAACAATTGGATTCTAAAACCGGGCTTATCTACCATTTCAGGAAAAAATTTGATGAAAGCCTGTCTTCCATCAACAAAAGCATCGCAGATATCCTGGATAAAAGACAGGAAGAACAGCAACGCAGGTTTCCGTTTTATTATGAGCGTTTCAAAACGGATGGTGTAGAACACAATATGTATATCGGTTCGTCAATTGAACCCGATTTAACTTATGATCCAATATTTCTGAAGAATCTCAGATTATGGCAATTGCGCGTACTTTGCGAAACCGAAATTGAATACCTGAAACACAAAAACAGCCTTGAATATCCTTTGGATATAACCTCACTGATCTTGGTGTACAGCACGCCGATCAGTATCAGATTCCGAATGGACGAAAAACGTTTTGATGTCGACGGAAGCTACAATGCGCGTTACGAAATGATAAAAAAACGTATTGACAAATCAACGGTGAAAAATTCTTCAGAACGCATCACACAGCCTGGGAAAATCAGCATCATTTATTCTCAGGAAAAAGAACGTGAAGAATATCTTAAACTGATAAAAATCCTTCAAAACCAAAACATCCTTGAAACTCCAATTGAAGAACTGGAAGTTGAAGATTTACAAGGAATTAATGGATTAAGAGCTTTGCGTGTCGCGGTAAATTACAATGCACAAACCGTTGATTATGAATTTGTAGAAACTTTAGATTAGCTCGTTACATTCCTGAAAGCAATCACAAAAGTAATCACGGAAACTACAATCCCGATTGTGAAAATAGTATAAGTCATCCTCAAAAGCCTGTATTTTCTGCTGAGCACAATTCCAAGATAATAAAGATCTTTTATCATCGTATCATACAGATATTGGCGGTCATTCATCATTTCTTTCATAGCCCATACGTATTCTTCAACCGGCATTTTATGAAAATTTCCGAAAAACAGAAGGTTCACCTTTTTTTCTTCAATTTCTTTTCTGGTAAATGTTCCTCCGGAAACTTTCGGCCTTGTAGACATGATCGCAAAAATAATACAGGTAACACTGAACATAATCATCACAAAAGTCGGGATAATCAAATGCGAATTATTTGGTGAATCTAATTTCGGGACAATGGTAGATAATGCAACCGAAATGATAATGGCATTTACCGAAAGAAGGATATTGGCTTTGCTGTCTGCAATCTGGCTGAGCTGCGTATGATTGTTGAGCGTAACGCGAAACATGGTTTCAATGCCGCGTTCCGGGCTCTCCAGCTTTTCAAGTTTTTTCTTGTTTAGTAAGGCTTTGTCTTTTTCCAGGGAATCTTTGTCGAATTTTTCTCCTTTTATCGATTCGATCTGGGAAATCAGCTTTTTTGTGTTTTCATCTTTATTAGCCTGCCAGTTTTCTTTCGCAAATGTTGTATAGAACTGATGTTTGGTGAAAAATTCAAGATTGAGTTCTGCCCACTTTATTTTGCTGATCTTTTTTTGAGCCACAACTTTGATCTCGTTACGGAGATTTTCAGAAATTTTAAAGTAATTTTTTGAAGCCAGATGCGCACAATCAGCGTCCCTGATGATTTCTTCCAGATGATTTTTCGGTTCATAAAATTTTTGGGTAGCAAGGATAAGCTCACCAATCTTTTGAATCCTGTTATCATCAACCTGATGTTCTCTTAGAAATTTTTCGGTGATTTTTCGGCTTTCTTCTTCGTGGTTATCACAATCCGAAATATATCCTAAATCATGGAACCAGCCAGCCAAAAGCAGATTTTCTGTATCTTCATGACTGATATTTTCCTCTTTTGCCAAGATTTTTATGTGGTCAACAACATGAAGGGTATGTTCCAGATTATGGTAGGTATAAGCAGAAGATAATCTATCTTTGAGCAGATTTTTAACATAATCCTCCGAAATTTTCAAAATATCCATAAAGACAATTTGGAACAAATTTAAGAAAGTATTATTGCTTATAAATTTTAATTTTGTTAAATATTGTTAGAATTTAATATTTTTAAATAAATGAAAGTTATTTACAGGTTTTGTTTCTTCATACTCTTTTTTTTAATGGTCACATCCTGTGCAGTTCAGGAAGCTGATTACGGAAAAAACGCAAAGAATTTCAGAGATAATTCTATAATAAAAGACAGCATTATTCATACTTTTTATTTGGTTGGAGATGCCGGAAATCTTGATAAAGACGAAGCTTTTCAAAATATGGATATTTTGAAAGATTCGCTTTCCAAAGCCTCAAAAAACAGTACGCTTATCTTTTTGGGAGACAATATTTATCCTGTCGGAATGCCGAAAAAAGAAGATAAAAACAGAAATCTGGCCGAGAAAAAAATGGATAATCAGATTTCCTTAGCCGAAAATTTTCCCGGAAGTACGATTTTCATTCCCGGAAATCATGACTGGTATAACAACGGAATCAAAGGCCTGAAACGCGAAGAAGAATACGTTACAGAAAAAATCGGAAACACGTCTTCTTTTGCCCCGAAAAATGGTTGCCCGATCGAAACAAGAAAAATTAATAAAAAACTGACTTTGATTCTGATAGATTCTGAATGGGTTTTGGCAGACTGGGACAAAAATCCGGGAATCAATGAAAAATGCGATATTAAAACACGAGAAGATTTTTATACAGAACTGGAAGATCAACTGAACAAAAATCAAAACAAAACAGTGGTCATCGCTGTTCATCATCCTTTGATTACGCATGGTTCTCACGGTGGATATTATTCATGGGAAAAACAGATTTTCCCATTGGAAAACAAATTTCCTCTGCCCATTTTCGGCACAGGAATCAACCTGATAAGAGCAACCGGAGGAATTACGCATCAGGATATCAGTAATCAGAATTATAAAAAATCAGCAGACAGAATCAAAACTTTGATTGGCGGAAGAAAAAATGTCGTTGTAGTTTCCGGTCATGACCATAATCTGCAATACATTGAACAAAATGATATTCGGCAAATTATCAGCGGAGCAGGATCTAAAACAGAAGCTGCGAAAGTTGTTGGAAACAATGATTTTTCTTTTGGTAAAAATGGTTATGCAGAACTCAAAATTACCAGTTCAGGAAATGCGGAAGTCAGTTTTTATCGTTTAAACCCGAAAAAAACCGAACTGCTTTTCAGAAAAATGGTTTTAGGATCCGAAGAAAAAACTTCAAGAGATTATCCAAAAAACTTCCCGCAATATACAAAAGCATCGATTTATGACTCCGCCTTCACAAAGAAAAGCAAATTTTATAATTTTCTCTGGGGAAAACATTACCGCGAATATTATTCTCAAAAAATCGAAACCCAAAATCTGGAACTTGATACACTTTTTGGAGGCGTAAAACCAAGCAGAGCCGGAGGTGGACATCAGACAAAATCGCTGCGTCTCGAAACCAAAAATGAAAACGAATACGTAATTCGTGCACTCAAAAAAAGCGGAGTGAGGTTTTTACAGGCTGTTGCTTTCAAAGATCAATATGTGATTGATGATTTTTCGGAAAGTTTTGCAGATCGGTTTTTACTTGATTTTTATACAACTTCCCATCCTTATACACCCTTAGTTATTGGTGAAATGTCAGATAAGCTGCAAATCCGGCATTCTTCACCTCATCTTTTTTATATTCCGAAACAGAAAACATTGAAAAACTTCAATGCTGATTTTGGTGACGAATTGTATTATCTTGAAGACCGGCCAATGGAAACCGAAGACAATCCGAATAAAGTTTTGGGAACTGATGAAGTGATCGCGAATCTTGCTAAAGATGAAAAATATAAAATGAATGAAAATTCATGGATCAGAGCACGTTTGTTTGACATGCTGATTGGGGACTGGGACAGACATCAGGATCAATGGAAGTTTGAAGAAAAAAAAGAGAACGGAAATGTTATGTACTCACCGATTCCGAAAGACAGAGACCAGGCTTTTTCCAAATATGACGGGCTGGTTATGTCGTTAATTATGAGAATTCCGGATCTTAGGCATATGCAGACTTTTAATGATAAAATCCGCAATATCAAATGGTTCAACCGCGAACCTTATCCTTTAGATTTGGCTTTTACAAAAAACTCAGATAAAGAAAACTGGATTGATGAGGCCAGATTCATTCAGGAAAATCTGACTGAAAATGATATCCGTAAAGCTTTTGAAAACCTGCCAAAAGAAATTCAGGATGCAACATCGGAAGACATCATTCAAAAAATACTCATCCGTAAAAATGACCTGCAGAATTATGCTCAAAATTATTATGAATTTTTAAGCCGTAAAATATTACTGACGGGAACGAACAAAAAAGATAAATTCGTCATTACAAGACTGCCGGATCACAAAACAGAAATTAAAATTTATCGTCTGAAAAAAACCGGAGAAGAATTGGAATCTTCCAAAATTTACTCAAAAAAGCTAACCAAAGAAATCTGGATTTACGGTTTATCCGATGATGATATTTTCATTGTTGACGGAGCGAAAGGAAATAACATCAAAATCCGTCTTTTCGGCGGTTTGGATCAGGATCATTACGAAATAAAAAACGGCAGCCAAATCCACATTTACGACTATAAAAGCAAGAAAAATAACTTTATCGACTCCAAAAACGCAAGCATCACTTTAACAGACGATTATGATATAAACCAATATAATTATAAACGTCCGAAATACAGTGCATATGCTTTAATGCCAAATGCAGGATTCAACCCTGATGACGAGATTACATTAGGAGTAAGCCAGTCATTTACCATTCATCATTTTATACAAAATCCTTTTTCACAAAAGCATATCCTGAAAACCAATTATTTCACAGGAACAAATGGCTATGAAATTGCTTATAAAGGAATTTTTCCAAGATTGACAGGACATTGGTTTTATGCTCTGGATGCGAGGATTACAAGTTCGCATTACATCAGGAATTTTTACGGAATTGGCAATGAAACCGAAAATCCCGGAGAACAATTCGGGGAGCATTTCAACAACGTGAGAGCAAAAGAATTCGGAATTTCACCTTCTGTCAATTGGAAAAAAAATGCCTCAACATTTTCTGCAAAATTAGGTTATGAAGCTTTAAAGGTTGATAAAACAAACGCCCGTTACATTTCTTTGCCGGGGATTGTGAATCCCGATGTTTTTGAAACCAAACAATTCGCAGGTGCAGAATTGAGTTTTGTTTATGAAAACTATGACAGCAAAGCCAATCCCAAATTAGGAATGAAGTTCGATATCATTTCCGGTTGGAAAATGAATATGGATGACAGCAAAAGACAGCTGCCGTACTTTGAAACAGGTCTAGGATTCCTGCATTATCTCACAACAAACCAAAAGTTGGTCTGGTCTTCTTATGCAAAAGCAAAATGGCTTCTCAGCAATGATTACGAATTTTATCAAATGGCAATGTTAGGAGGGAATCAGGATTTGAGAGGTTTCCGGTTCAACCGCTTTTATGGAAAAAATTCTTTTTATCAAACCACAGATTTAAGGTATGATTTAGGAAAATTCAGAAATTCTTTTTTACCGATTGGTTATGGAATTTTCGGCGGATTTGATTTGGGAAGAGTCTGGAATCCTAACGAAGCTTCACAAAAATGGCACAATTCTTACGGAGGCGGATTCTGGCTGAATATGATAGACGTTGTTTCCTTCAACGCCTCTTATTTCAAATCTTCCGATGGAGGAAGATTGGTGATAGGAATCGGCGGGACTTTCTGATTATTTTAGTTTCAGCTCGTAGAGATTCCCGTTGAATTTTTTTTCACCTTCATCTGTAATGAGGATTGTTTTTTCATCCTTGAAACACAATCCTTCTTTTTGCGTGTGATGATTCAATTCAATTTTTTCTGATTTTCCGGAGAAGAAATTATTGCCTTTCCAATTGGTAAAAATCCAGACTTTATCAGAGCTCAGAATCGCGACTTTATCTTTATTCGGGCTGATGTCCGCGCTTGTTACTGCACAATGATTGAACTGATCACAGGTTACAAAACTTCCGATTTTTTTTGCGGGTAATTTTTGAGCTGAACTATTCTCAACCTCGTAAAGAACAGTTGTTCCGTCGAATTTTGAACTCCGGTTTTTAGTAAAAAGATAAAATTTGTTATTATAAATAAAAAATGATTCCACATCAAAAATCCTGTCTTTTTTCTTCGGCGGAAATTCGGTTTGTTCAGGATAATAAAACTGAATGACAGATTCTGCCTTTGCTTCGTCTTTGCTTAAATCGGCCGCATTGATCTTATAAATCGCCAGATTTTGCCGGTCGTTATCATTATTTCCAAAATCTCCGATGTAGATATTGCCTTCATCATCTGAAGTCAGATCTTCCCAATCGTTGTTTTCCACGTTAGTGATTGGGATTTTCTTTATTAAATCTCCTTTTTCATTAAAACCAAAAAGGATATTCTGGTTATGGCTGTCCTCAATTGTCCAGATCAAAGGAGAAACTTTTGAGAT
Organism: Bergeyella sp.; assembly: GCA_032083825.1. Lineage (GTDB taxonomy): Bacteria > Bacteroidota > Bacteroidia > Flavobacteriales > Weeksellaceae > DAMDNI01. The sequence continues at coordinate 18,169 of DAMDNI010000003.1, forward strand.
TTCACATGCTGATGCTTCTTTTATCTCTTTAGGAAGCGATGATAAAATCCTGAAATTTTCCTGTGTTTGAGAGCAGGACAGCGTAACAGAAAGAATTCCGATGAATAATAAAATTTTCATAATTTGAAATTAAATAAAAAATGCACAATAAAAAAATTACTGTGCATTTTATGTTTTTTTAATTTGTATTACAAGATCAGCATTGCATCTCCGTAAGAATAAAATTTATATTTTTCTTTGATCGCCTCTTCATAAGCATGCATCACGAAATCTCTGCCTGCAAAAGCAGCAATCATCATGATCAGAGTAGATTTCGGAGTATGGAAATTGGTGATCATGGAATTGGCCACGCCAAAATCATGAGGCGGATAAATGAATTTGTTCGTCCATCCTTGGAAAGGCCCGATTTTTTTATTGGACGAGACTGAAGTTTCGAGTGCTCTCATCGTTGTAGTTCCGACAGCGCAGATTCTTCTTTTATCTTCAACAGCAGCATTGATAATCGCTGCATTTTTTTCATCAATGATGACTTCCTCGCTTTCCATTTTGTGTTTGGAAAGATCTTCCACTTCGATCGGGTTGAAGGTTCCTAAACCGACGTGAAGCGTGATTTCGGCAAAATTGATCCCTTTGATTTCCATTCTTTTCATCAAATGTTTTGAAAAGTGAAGTCCTGCAGTTGGTGCTGCAACCGCTCCTTCCACTTTTGCATAAATCGTTTGGTATCTTTCTGCATCTTCCGGTTCAACTTCTCTTTTGATGTATTTCGGAAGTGGCGTTTCTCCCAATTCTTTCAGCTTGGCACGGAATTCTTCGTAAGAACCGTCATACAGGAATCTCAAGGTTCTTCCTCTTGAAGTTGTATTATCGATAACTTCTGCTACCAGAGACTCATCTTCGGTAAAGAATAATTTGTTTCCAATTCTGATTTTTCTCGCAGGATCCACCAAAACATCCCAAACACGAGTTTCTTTATCTAGTTCTCTCAAAAGGAAAACCTCGATTTTTGCACCTGTTTTTTCTTTGTTTCCGTATAGTCTTGCCGGGAAAACTTTAGTATTATTGAAAATGAACAAGTCATTTTCGTCAAAATAATCTACAACATCTTTGAAAAGCTTGTGCTCAATGGTTTCTGTTTTTCTGTTGAGAACCATTAATCTGGCTTCGTCTCTGTGTTCTGAAGGATGTTCTGCAAGAAGCTCTGCAGGAAGATCGAAATTAAAATCTGATGTTTTCATAAAATTTACGGATTTTACGTTTGTTAAATTTTTAAGGGTGCAAAGATACAACATTGGACACCCCTTTGTCAAGTATTATTTTTAATAATAGAAAAAATCTTAGTTTATTAAGTACAGAAATGCTTCAGATTTTAGTAATAATCTTCCATTCTTCTATTTTCTTTTGAAGGGAAATCGTATGAAGCGGACTTGTAGAAGGCAATGCGTAAACAGGAATCCTGAATTCTTTTCCTAAAATCCTCTGAAGATTCTTAAATGATTTCTGTCCGTTACAAAAAATCGCCCGGATGTTTGGGTATTCATCAAGCAATTCGGAAATTTTGTTGGCTTCTTCATTTTTTATTTTGGAATCAAGGCTGCCTTTTCTTTCACATGAATCGATAACATCCCAAAGCGCAATCCCGTTTTTTTGCAGTATTTCAATCTTTTTCATGTAATCATCTGTAAAATCTTCTTTGAGCAAAGCAAAAATGATTTTCCAGAATGCATTTTGCGGGTGTGCATAGTATTGCTGCATTTCCAGGGACTTTATTCCTGGAACGGAACCTAAAATCAAAATTTCGGAATGATTATCAATGATGGGCGGAAATGAATAAATTCTCTCATCCATATTCAACAAAAGTATAAAATCTTTTGTTATTTGCTTTTAATAACAGATTTTTGCATTCATAAATCTAAAAAAAGTAAAAACCTAATCCTGAATGTCAAAAACATTAGTCTACCGTCATTTTTTTAAAAAGGAAATTCATCAGTTTTTCAGGCTGAAACCCAACAACAGAAGCATGCATGTCCCTTTTCTTGCAGGATTGTCTGTAGGAATACCGCTTTTAACGGGATATTTTTTCGGAGACCTGAGATCTGCGCTTACCGCAAGTTTAGCAGGCCTTGTGATTCTTTATATTCCGATGAAGGGGAATATTATGGAAACCATGTCTACGATGTTCGTCTGCTGTTTCGGAATGATTATTTCGTACAGCCTGGGAATTATTTTTAGTTTTAATGACTGGATTGCTCCGATTGGTTTCGGAATTTTTTCAATGACTGCTTTCTATCTCGCAAAACTTTTCAATCTGAAGCCTCCGGGAAGTTTTTTCTTTATTATGATTGCATCTATGGCAATTGGGATGCCTCATCCTCTGGAAGACATTCCCAGCAGTATCGGGATTTTTACAATCGGGACTTTAAATGCCTGTATTCTTACTTTTGTTTACACGCTTCTTTTTCAGCCCAAAAAACATCAGTCAAAACAGGTAAGCCTCTTAAAAATAAGCCATTACACTAATCTTTTAGAATCGCTGATCATTGGTATTTTCATGATGCTTTCCATTATGATTGGAAAGATATTTCATCTAAATTATCCTTATTGGATCCCGATTTCCTGTCTGGCAGTTTTACAGGGCGTAAACCAGTATCACATTTGGAAAAGAGGGCTTCACAGGATTTTAGGAACAATGGCAGGTTTGGGAATTGCCTGGGTTATTTTCAGCTTTGTTACATCTCCTTTGATGATCTGTTTCTGTATTATTTTACTCCAGATTATTGTTGAACTTTTAATTACAAGGCATTACGCTTTGGCTGTTATTTTTTTAACACCAATGGGAATTTTGCTGGCAGAAACCGGAAGCCCGATCGCTTTGGAGCCGGATCACCTTTTTAAACTGCGTTTTATAGAAATCCTGATAGGAAGTGTGCTTGGAGGAATTGGCGGCTGGCTTTTGTATAATGAAAGAATCCATTTCAATTCTGTTAAAAACCTGAAACGGGCAAAACGAGCACTTCGCAAAAACTCTGCTAAAGAATAAATAAAAAAATTGGACGAATTAGATCCGTCCATTTATTTCTAAAATTTTACTGAATGTATGCGTCGAATTATTTTTTCATAGAAAGAATATATTCAACCATTTTCTTTGCATCATCTTTTGAGATCTGCGGATGAGGCTGCATAGGAACTTCTCCCCAAACTCCGCTTCCGCCTTCAATGATTTTAGAAGCCAAAAGCTCAGCATCCTTTTCTGAATATTTTTGTGAAATTTCTTCATAAGAAGGTCCTACAAATCTGCCATTATCTTTATGGCAGCTCATACAGTCTGACCCCGAAATCAGGGAATATCCGGGAAGATTTCTGTTTCCTTCCGCAGCTTCTTTTTTAGGAGCAGGCGTAAATGCGGAAGTTTCTTCAACAGGTGCCTCTTTTTTAGAACAAGAAAAAAAGGACAGCACTACCAATCCGAAATAAAGATTTTTCATAGAGATTTATCTATAGCCTCCTACTTCTGTATTTGCTTTGGCTGTGTCAGATTTTACAGAATCTGAAGCCGCTGCTTCTATTTTAGCATCTTTAGGCTGGGCAGAAGCACTATCTGACACGGAAGTTTCGGGCTCCGGCAACATATTGTTGCTATCCTGCCAGGATTTGTCATTCTTTTTTGAGCAGCTTAAAACTGCCGTTCCGATAAGGGCAATTGCCAGTACTTTTTTCATTTCTTTATAAATTATATTTATACAAAAATAAGACTTTCAGTTTTTAGATTCAATTTAAATTTACTAAAAAAACATTTGCATATTACAAAATGATGTCTAAATTTGCTACATGAAATTATTCTCAAACAGAAACTGGTGGTGGTATTCAAAATCTTGTCAAAGGTCTTGATTCATTCCATTTTTGTTTGATATAAAATATTACCAAAACAATTATAAGACTTTGACAAATTTTGTTGAAGTCTTTTTTTTACCACTTTGCCAAAGTTTTAGCAAGGTTGATAAAAAAACAAAAAATTTAGAAATTAAACTAGAATGAACCGGCAACCGACAACCATCAACCATCAACCAATATTTATAAAAACCTCTGTTAAATCCCGTTTAGCAGATCTTTATACGCCGATTGGGATTTATCTCCGTCTTCGCGACCAGTTTCGGGACACGATTCTTCTGGAAAGTGCAGGAAATCAGAATTCTGAAAATTCATTTTCTTTCATTTGTGTTAATGCCATTGCTGGAATCGAAATTCGAAATTATGATGAAGCTGAATTGAAATTTCCGCTAGAGAATCCTCAGAAAATTGATTTGAAAAATGAGAAATTGTCTGATTTGATGCAGGAATTCTCCAACTGTTTCAAATGTGAAAAACCAAACCACGAGATTGGTAAACAAGCACAGGGATTTTTCGGATATACAAGTTATGATGCGATTCCTTTTTTTGAGAACATTAAATTCAAGGAACAATCTGAGGAAAACAAAATCCCATTGATGCGTTATCGTATTTATCAATATGTGATTGCAATCAATCATCATAACGACGAAATGTTCCTGATTGAAAATAAAATCGATGGTTTAAAATCTGAGCTTTCAACATTAGAAAGTATCATCAATCAAAAAAACGCACCGGTTTTCCCTTTCAAAATTACATCAGAAGAAACATCAAATCTGACTGATGAAGAATATCTGGAATCTGTGGAATTTGCTAAGAAACATTGTTTCCGTGGAGACGTTTTCCAATTGGTTTTGAGCAGAAGATTTGAACAGAAATTCCAAGGTGATGAGTTTAATGTTTATCGAGCTTTGAGAAATATCAATCCTTCTCCTTACCTATTCTTCTTCGATTATGGAGATTACAAATTAATGGGTTCCAGTCCGGAAAGTCAGTTGATTATCAAAAACGGAAAAGCCATTATTCATCCAATTGCAGGAACTTTCAAAAGAACCGGAAACATCGAAAAAGATTTGGAATCTGCAGAAGAACTCAAAAAAGACCCGAAAGAAAATGCGGAACATACAATGTTGGTAGATTTGGCAAGAAATGATTTGAGTATCCACGGAAAAAACACAAGGGTTTCAAAACTGAAAGAAATCCATTTTTTCTCTCATGTCATCCACATGGTTTCTGAGGTTGTAACAGATATCAAAGAAGACCAAAACCCTTACGAAATGATTGCAACCACTTTCCCGCAAGGCACTTTAAGCGGTGCTCCAAAATACAGAGCAATGCAATTGATTGACGAACACGAGAAAACCTCCAGAAGCTATTACGCAGGTTGTATAGGTTTTGTAGGTTTTGACGGAAGCTGTAATCAAGCGATTATGATTCGAACTTTCTTGAGTAAAAACAATACTTTATTCTATCAAGCCGGAGCCGGAATTGTTGCAAAATCTATTGCAGAAAATGAACTTCAGGAAGTTAATAACAAACTTGGCGCTTTGAAAAAAGCCATTTTAAAAGCAGAAAAATTATGAAAATATTAGTCTTCGATAATTATGATAGTTTCACATACAATCTCGTTCAAATCATTGAGCAGATTGTCGGAGAAAAAGTAGATGTTTTCCGCAACGACCAAATCCCTTTGGAAGACATTGAAAAATACGATAAAATCATTCTTTCACCGGGTCCGGGAATTCCGGAAGAAGCTGGAATTCTTTTGGAAGTGATTAAAAAATATGCGACTACTAAATCTATTTTCGGAGTTTGTTTGGGACAACAAGCCATTGCAGAAGCTTTCGGTGGAAGTTTGATTAATTTGTCTGAAATCTATCACGGTGTTGCAACTGAAGCGATTCAAACCAATGAACATAAGATTTTCAAAAATTTACCCGAAACTCTAGAAGTTGGAAGATATCATTCTTGGGCTGTAAATCCGGATGATTTTCCTGCCGAATTGGAAATCACAAGCGTTGACAAAAACGGAATGATTATGAGTTTGAAACATAAATCGTATGATGTTCACGCTGTCCAATATCATCCGGAAAGTATTTTAACGCCTGATGGAAAACAGATTTTAGAGAACTTCCTCAAAAATTAAACACAAATGAAACAAATCCTACAATATCTTTTCAATCATCAGACTTTGTCGAAAGCTGAAGCCAAAGCCATTTTGATTGAAATTTCACAAAATAAATTCAATGAAAGCGAAGTCATTTCTTTCATCACAGTTTTCCTAATGAGAACGATTACTTTGGAAGAACTCGAAGGTTTCCGCGAAGCGTTACTGCAATTGGCAAAACCTGTTGATTTGGGAACTACAGATTTGGTTGACATCGTTGGAACAGGTGGCGACGGAAAAAATACTTTTAATATTTCTACTTTAGCAAGTTTTATTGTTGCCGGAACCGGACAAAAAGTTGCGAAGCAAGGCAATTACGGCGCATCTTCTATTTCTGGTTCGTCCAATGTTTTGGAAGAATTGGGTTACAAATTCAAGGATAATTCACAAGATTTGAAAGCAGATTTAGAGAAAGGAAACATCTGTTTTCTCCACGCTCCGTTGTTTCATCCCGCTTTGAAGTCGGTTGCGCCTCTAAGAAAACAACTTGGTCTGAAAACTTTTTTCAACATTCTAGGACCTTTGGTAAATCCTATTCGTCCAGATTTTACGATGATTGGCGTTGCAAATTTAGAAATTGCAAGAGTTTATCAATACCTTTTACAAAAGCAGAAAAGCGAATTTATGATTGTTCACGCTTTGGATGGGTATGACGAAATTTCCTTAACTGGCGACACAAAAATCTTTAGCAAAACCGGAGAAAAAATCTATTCTGCAGAAGATTTGAAATTCAAAAATGTATCTCCGGAAAGTATTTTCGGTGGAGAAACAAAAGAAGATGCTTCAAAATTATTTATTAAAATTTTAGAAGGTAACGGAACTGAAGAACAAAATTCTGTAGTTCTTGCTAATGCTTCAATTGCTTTGGAAAACACCGGTAAATATGGAAATTATGAAGATTGTTTGGCTTTAGCAAAAGAAAGTTTGGAAAGTGGAAAAGCGTTGAAATCACTTCGCTCAGTTATTAATGATTAATTGTTAATGATTAATTATAAAGTATTATTTAAAAAATGAATATTCTAGATAAAATCATAGAAAGAAAAAAACAGGAAGTTACAGAAGCAAAATCCAAGATTTCTGTTGAACAACTGAAAGATTCTGAGTTTTTTGGCAGACCAACTTTTTCGTTAAAAGAAACCATCAAAACAAAATCCGGAATCATTACAGAATTCAAGAGACAATCACCGAGCAAAGGCGTTATCAATGATAATGTTTCGCCTTTAGAAGTTGTTTCTCAATATGAAAAATTTGGAGCAAGCGCGGTTTCTATTTTGACAGATAAAGATTTCTTCGGTGGAAATTTTGATGATATTTTAAGCGTTCGAAATCATATTAACATTCCAATTTTAAGGAAAGATTTTATGATTGATGAATACCAATTTTATGAAGCAAAATCAATTGGAGCCGATATTATTTTGCTGATTGCATCTTGTCTTTCTCCTAATCAAGTGTCAGAATTTACAGAATTGGCACATTCTCTCAATCTCGAAGTTTTACTGGAAATACATTCTGAGAAAGAATTAAAACATATTAATAAAAATGTTGATTTTGTTGGAATTAATAATCGAAATTTAAAAGATTTTAAAGTCAATTTGCAGCATTCCGTAGAGTTGAAAAATCAACTTCCAGAAGATATTTTCTCAATTGCAGAAAGCGGAATTTATAATGAAGAAGATTTCAGATTCTTAAAAGAAAAAGGCTTTGACGGATTTTTGATGGGCGAATATTTTATGAAGAATGAAAATCCAGGAAAGAAATTCGGGGAATTCATTTCCAATGTAGCAATTTAAAAGTGTAATAATTTAACAATGAATTTGCAAAACCATCAACTATCAACCAACAACTATCAACTAAAAGTCTGCGGATTAACAAAACTTAATCAAATTCTGGAATTGATTGATTTGAAAGTTGATTTTCTGGGATTTATCTTTTACGAAAAATCTCCGAGATATGTTCTGAATCATTTGAGTTTAGAAGAAATTGCAGAAATCAATCATCAAGGAAAAGTTGGTATTTTCGTGAATGAAGAGTTGGATAAAATCGTAGAAATTTCGGAAAAAGCAAAATTGAATTTCATTCAGCTTCACGGTGATGAAACTGAAGATTTCATTTCAGAATTAAGAAACAAACTAAATCCAGAAATTGGAATTATAAAAGTCTTTAGAATTGGAAATCAATCTTCAGATGAATTACAAAAAGCCTTAAACCAACAACTAACAACCATCAACTATCTCCTATTCGACACAGATTCCAAAGCGTTTGGCGGAACAGGAAAAACCTTCGACTGGAATATTTTAAATGATATCGAAATTCCGATTCCATATTTTTTAAGTGGTGGAATTTCAAACGAAAATATCAATCAACTAAAAACTATCAACCATCAACCATTTTCTCTCGACATTAATTCAAAATTTGAAATCGAAGCAGGAAATAAAGATCTAGAAAAGATAAAAGAATTTATAACATTAATTTCTGTAAAAAGTACAATGTAAAATGTATTCAAGATTTTCAAAATCATTCAATCATCAATACTTTTTACATTAATATATTAATACAAAGAATATGAACTTTCAAAACCCAGATAAAAACGGTTATTACGGCGATTTCGGAGGCGCTTTCATTCCCGAAATGCTTTATCCGAACGTTGCCGAATTACAGGAAAAATATTTACAAATCATAGAATCCGAAGAATTTCAAGCAGAATTTCAGGATTTGTTGAAGAACTATGTTGGACGTGCTACTCCACTCTATTTTGCTAAAAATCTGAGCGAAAAATATCAGACTCAAATCTATCTGAAAAGAGAAGACCTGAATCACACCGGAGCGCACAAAATCAATAATGCTTTGGGACAAGCTTTGCTTGCTAAAAAATTAGGAAAACACAGAATCATTGCGGAAACCGGAGCCGGACAACACGGCGTTGCAACAGCAACAGCTTGTGCGTTGCTTGGTTTGGAATGCATCGTTTATATGGGCGAAATCGATATCCAAAGACAAGCGCCAAACGTTGCCCGAATGAAAATGTTGGGTGCAACGGTAATTCCCGCAACGTCAGGTTCAAAAACTTTGAAAGATGCTGTGAATGAAGCTCTCAGAGATTGGATTAATAATCCTTCCACAACACATTATATTATCGGAAGTGTGGTTGGTCCACATCCATTTCCGGATTTGGTGGCGAGATTTCAATCAATAATTTCGAAAGAAATCAAAGAACAACTGAACGAAAAAATCGGAAGAGAAAACCCAGATTATGTGATTGCCTGCGTTGGTGGTGGAAGTAATGCGGCTGGAACTTTTTATCATTTTGTAAACGAAGAAAATATTAAAATCATTGCAGCTGAAGCTGGCGGTTTAGGCGTTGATTCAGGGAAATCTGCAGCGACTACTTTTCTTGGAACTTTAGGAATTCTCCACGGAAGTCAAAGTTTGGTAATGCAAACTGAAGATGGACAAGTTATTGAGCCACACTCGATTTCTGCTGGTTTGGATTATCCTGGGATTGGACCGATGCACGCTAATCTTTTCAATCAAAAAAGAGCAGAATTTTTCAGTATTAATGATGATGAAGCTTTGAAATCAGCTTTTGAACTGACAAAAATTGAAGGTATTATTCCAGCTTTGGAAAGTGCGCACGCTTTGGCTGTTTTGGATAAAAAAAAATTTGAAAAAGATGATATTGTTGTGATTTGCCTTTCTGGTCGTGGTGATAAGGATATGGAAACGTATTTGAATAATATGGTTGATAGTTGATAGTTTTCGGTTGATGGTTTTCACAAATCTACCAATCTTAAATTCTCCATTTCACAATCAACTTACAACCAACAACAATCAACTAATTATGAAAAAACTAAACATCTATTTCACAGCAGGAATTCCTACTTTGGAAGATACCGGAAAAATTGCAAAACTGATTCAGGAATCGGGAGCGGATATGATGGAAATCGGGATTCCTTATTCGGATCCTGTTGCAGATGGACCTGTGATTCAGGATGCGCATTCTTTGGCTTTGAAAAACGGAATGTCTATCAAAAAATTATTCGAGCAATTGGCTGAAATTAAAGAATCTGTCACCATTCCGAAAATATTAATGGGTTATCTGAATCCTGTTCTTCAATTTGGATTCGAGAACTTTTGTCAGAAATGCGCTGAAGTTGGAGTTTCAGGGTTGATTATTCCAGACTTACCTCCTATTGAATTCGAAAATAAATATGGCGAAATCCTTGAAAAATATAATCTGAATTTCACGTTTCTCGTAACACCTGAAACTTCGGAAGAGCGTATTAAATATTTGGATTCTTTAAGCTCAGGATTTTTGTATGCTGTCAGTTCTTCTTCCACAACAGGAAACGAAAATGCTGTTTTGAAAAATGAAAACTATCTTGACAGATTAGCTTCATTAGATTTGAAAAATCCAGTTTTTATTGGTTTTGGAATCAAGAATAAATCTGATTTCGAGAACGTTACGGAAAAATCCCAAGGCGGAATTATCGGAACTGCTTTTGTGAAAACCCTGTTGGAAAATCAGGATTGGGAATCGAAAACTGAAAGATTTATCAAAAGTGTGAAGAATTAATATAAAAAGCAGTCTTACTTCAAAAATAAGACTGCTTTTGTTTTTTTAGAAGAAATGTTGATTCAATTCTTCAACAAAACTTTTCTCAGTAGGATTCCAGCCTAATTTTTCCTGAGTTTGTAAGTTTGTTGCCGGACAGTCTATCCCTGCAAAAAATGTCATCCATGTAAAATATTCCGTTGCTTCTTCTTTCGACAAAGATTTTACCGGGATATTCAGTTTTTCGCCAATCAATTCTGCAAATTCTTTCATTGACAACTTTTTCTCATTGTTAACAGCATTATATCTCGCTCCTTTCTCTCCTTTTTCAAGTGCCAAACGAAACAATTTAGCAACATCCAAACGATGAACAGCTGGCCAAACGTTGTTTCCGTCTTCTATGTAAGCTGCAGCTCCATTAGCTTTTGCCAATTCTGCCAGCATCAGTCCAAAACCACCTCTGAACCCAATCTCAGAATCTCCGTAAACACTCGGCGAAAGGCGTACAATAGATGCATTGATACCAGATTCTGCAAGTTCCTCAAATGCTTTTTCAGAAAACCTGGGCGACTCTGCCGGCGCTTTGCTTTCTTCCGTAATTTTTCCGTCAATGACAGGCAATCCTAATGTTCCGCCGGTAATTACAAATGGCTTGTCTGTTCCTTTCAGAATTTCTCCCATCGTCTCGATGGCTTTCAGATCTTTGAGTGCATTGCTATGGAAATCAGAAAAGTCGTGCACGAAAGCCGTATGAATAATCCCATCTGATTCTCTTGCTCCTTCCCTCAAAATGTCCAGACTGTCCAAATCTCCCATCAACACTTCGGCTCCGGCTTCTCTGATGGATTCTGCAGATTCCTCTGAACGTGCCAATCCAATTACCTGATGTCCGTTTGCCAATAATTCTTTTACGACCGCTGAGCCTACAAATCCTGAAGCTCCTGTTACAAAAACTTTCATACTATGATTTTTTATTTTGTTAAAATTTCTGATACAAATTTAGCTTTGAATGAATCTCAAAAACGAGGTCATTTGACACAATTTTTATTTTAAATTCAATAAAAAGAATTAATTTTAGTTTTAATTTCAGTTTTGAAAATGTCAGAGATTTTAAAAAGTTACTTCCAGAAAATCATTCCCGATTTTACGGATGAAAAGTTTAATTTTATTTTGGACAAAAGCCAGCTCATCAAACTTCAGCGGAAGGAAATCGTTTGTAAACAAGGTGATATCTGTAATCTGAAAATTTTTGTTGCCAAAGGTCTTTTGCGAAATTATTCTACTTCTGAAGATGGGAATGAGCATATTCTCAGTTTCGTGAACGAAATGTCGTGGACGACCGACCCTGAAAGTTTCTACAATAATACGCCTTCAAAACTGACAATTGAAGCAATGGAATCTTCGGAAGTTTTTGTTTTCAATCTTGAGGATTTTGCCGAACTGAGGGAACGAATACCCGAACTCAACATTTTCGTGGAAAACCTGCTGACAAGGAAATCGATGGAAGTTCACAAACGCTTGCTCATGAATATCAGCAGCAGTCCGGAGGAAAAATACCTGGACTTCATCAATACTTATCCCGACATTTTCAACAGAGTTCCGTTGCATATGGTGGCTTCTTATCTGGGTCTTTCCAGAGAAACATTGTCACGCGTTCGAAAAAATATTCTCAAAAGTGTCCTGTAATCCAAATATATCACTGGGAAATTCAACGGAATTTTTTTAATAAATTAAGAAAAACGGTCTGCTTCGATATTTATCTGGAGATCAGCAATTCCTTTTGTTGATTCTCTGTGAGAAACCAGCACAACTGTTTTGTTGGCAGAAGATTCTTTTAAGGATTTAAGAATAATCCCCTCATTCAGACTGTCAACATTGCTTGTTGGCTCATCCAGAAGAATGAGCGGAGCATCATGAAGGAATAATCTTGCAAGATTAATTCTCTGTTTTTCTCCTGAAGAAAGCCGGTCTCCCAATTCTCCGGAAACTGTTTCATAGCCTTTATCTAAAGAAATAATGAAATCGTGGATGCTCGCTTTTTTTGCAGCAGCTTCAATATCTTTCTGGGTTGCATCAATTTTTCCGATGCGAATATTCTCTGCAATGGTTTCGTTGAACATTATTGGATCTTGGGTAAGATATGACTGATTTTGCCGTAAAGATTGGGTGTTGATTGTATTAATATCTTCGTTCGAAACCATGATTTTTCCTGCTTTGGTTTCCCAAAAACGCAT
>DAMDNI010000004.1:0-5775 GCA_032083825.1 Bergeyella sp.
GTATAATTCTTGTTTTGTGATTAATGAAAGGATATGATATTGTTTCTTTCAATTTTCGGTTGCAAAGTAAAAACGAATTTTTTAGTTCTGCAAATAAAAAATAAAATAAATTATTGATAATCAGACCGTTGTGTGCTGTTTTTGAAATAGCAAAATCCTGTCCACAACGAATTGTAGATGTTTAGAATACCTAATTGTCTGTCTCCCATAGGTTTGTCTATCACTTTATATTATGCTTTTAGAGTTTCATTTTGAATTGAATTTTTCGCAATTTTTTTATAATTTTTTTTCATTCTAAATAATTTAGGGTATAAAACAAAGAAAAACGCCCCGAAACTCGAGGCGTTTTTGCTGTATTTTGAATTTATTTTTCCTGATTTACACTGAAAATTTTTCAAAGAAAGCATGTTTTGCCTCATTCCATGTCCTCCATTCATACGCAAATATTCCGTTTGTTGACGGACTTTTGCATAGATTAAAACAGATATGTGCTCTTTGGAGTTTCATAATTTTCTGGTGCAAAGATACTTTTTTTTCAAAATGCATTCTATTTTTTTCAAAGACGATTGAATATTTTATCTTTGTTATCAAACTAAACAAATCTATATATGAGTGTACATATCACTGCAAAAAAAGGGGAAATAGCAAAAACCGTTTTACAACCAGGAGATCCATTACGCGCGCAATATATTGCGGATAATTTTCTTGAAAATGTAAAATTGGTAAGTAAAACGAGAAATATTTATTTTTTCACAGGAACTTATAAAGGAAAAGAAATTACCGTTGGCGCAAGTGGAATGGGATGTGCAAGCATCGGGATTTATTCATACGAATTGTACACAGAATACGAAGTGGATACCATTATCCGGATCGGAACTTGCGGAGCATATTCCACAGAATTAAGTTTGTTTGATATTTTGAACGTTGAACACTCTGCAAGCGAAAGTACGTATGCAAAATTTGCATGGGGAATTGATGAAGAATTGATTTCGCATCAAGGAAACACATTTGATTTGATTAACAAAACAGGAGAAACATTGGGCTTAACAATTAAACCAACCAATATTCATACAAGTGATATTTTTTACAGAAAAGATCAAGGGATTCCCGATATCGCTCAAAAGTATAATTGTTCTGCTGTAGAAATGGAAGCGTTCGCTCTTTTTGCTAATGCGCAATATCTTGGGAAAAATGCGGCGACCATTTTAACGGTTTCAGATATTATTCCGACGGGAGAATTTATTTCTGCAGACCAAAGAGAAAAAGCTTTACGAACGATGATGGAGCTTTCTTTAGAAACAGCAATCAGTATTTAAAATAAAAATATTTTGTCCAAATAAAAAATGCTTTGATAAAATCAAAGCATTAATTATTGATATCTTTATCATCCTCAAGAAGATGTCCGAAATAGTTTTTCTTGGTCTGAAGATAACTTAAGCTGTTTTCGTTTGCGGCAATCTGTAAGGGAATCCTATGATTGAATTTAATATCACTGTTTTCAACAATTTTAATTTTTTCAGGATTGTTGGTCATTAAGTTCAATTCTTTTACTCCCAATTGATGCAGGATTTCGATCGCGCTATCAAATTGACGATCGTCTGCAGGAAGTCCAAGTTCCAAATTTGCCTGTACAGTGTCCAATCCTTTTTCCTGAAGTGCATAGGCTTTTAGTTTATTAATGATCCCGATATTTCGTCCTTCCTGACGAAGATAAACGATGATTCCTCCATTTTTTTGCGTGTATTCCATAGCGGCATTTAGCTGTTGCCCGCATTCGCATTTTTTGGAATGAAAAACTTCACCAGTAATACACTCGGAATGGAAACGGACATTCACAGGCTTTGAAAAGTCTGTGTTATCAGCAATAAGTGCCATTTGCGGCATCCAGTCGTTTTCGTTTTCGGAAAAGGCAATCATTTTGAAGTTGCCATATTCGGTAGGAACATTAGCTTCCGCCTGTTTTTTGATTATTTGCATTAAATCTCAATCATTAATAGTAATCGTCTCCTTTTTCTGCTGGGTTTCCAGAATATTCATATTGGTTTTTATTCTTACTAAATACCGGTTAAGAACTTCTGCTTCATCAAGATTGAGGTAAACTTTTAGTTTTTGAAGCTTTTTATAAGATTTCTGATATTTTTCATGGGCTTTTTCCATATTTCTGAAGTCGTAATTTTCAATACTGCCGATATAATCTTTCAGAAAATCTTTGAGTTGGGCAGTTTCTGTATTTACAGCATCATTACGGAATTTTGGAAAAGTTGAAATAAGATTTGTGATTTCAGAAGCATAGTTGATTTGATCAGCTCTGTCAGTAAAAGATGTATTTTTATACTTTTCCGAAGAATCATAATCGGATACAGGAGAAAGGTTAACCTTCTCTGCATTGCAAGCGGTAATACTTACAAAAACAATACAACAAAATATGATCTTTTTACCCATTATTCTGATTTTGATAAAGGATTGGGTTAAGACTTTCGTCGTTGTACATTTTCATCTGTTTGTACACTTTTATTTTAACCTTACCGTTCTCAATATCAGATAGCAGCTGATTTATTGCTGTGCTTAAGTCCTCTTTCTGCTCCAGCAGCACGTTTAGTTTTTGCAAGCATTTTTCTCTGTGATCTTCACTTGCCGAAGTTCTGTATGCTTCGACAGACATGTGATAGATTTTGAGTGCCAGAATCGAAAGACGGTCAACAGCCCAGGCTGGAGTTTCAGTGTTGATTTTGGCATCAGTTTCGGGAGAAACATTTTTATATTTATTCAGAAACCAGCTGTCAATAAATTCTACCAAATCCGTTCGTTCTTGATTAGATTTGTCGATTCTTCTTTTAAGCTTAAGTGCTTCAGCCGGTTCAATGTTTTCGTCACGAATGATGTCTTCCAAATGCCACTGAACGGTATCAATCCAATTTTTAGCATACAAAATATGTTCCAAAGTAGATGTTTCAAATGGATTATTAATGGGTGTATCTACATCATCGTGAACGTGATAGTCGTCAATCGTTCTGCTGAACACAGACCAGGCAGTGTCGGTAAAAGACATTTTAAAAAGGTTTTAGTTGGTTGTGTTCTGATTCTGGTTGTCAGAATTTTTCTTATCGTCTTCTTTCACTGCATCTTTGAATTCTTTAATTCCTGATCCCATGCCTCTCATCAATTCCGGGATTTTTTTACCTCCGAAAAGGATTAGAAGTATCAGCACTACGATTAGCAGGTGCTGCCATGAAAGCGACATGATTGTTAATGTTTCCATTTTAAAATTTTTGCAAATTTAGTTAAATTAATTTACCCATTCAAGTGGATTTACCGGAGATGTTCCGTTCCATATCTGGAAGTCAAGAGTATAGCTTCCATCAAAGTCTGCGCCTACGGTTCCAATATTTGTACCGGCGGAAACAGGCTGGTTTGCGCTAACAGAAGTGCCGGCAAGATTTGCATAAACACTGAAATAGTTCCCATGTTTTACCATCACCATTTTGGTTCCGTCGGGGGAAGCAACCACTCTTGTTACGATGCCTGGGAAGATACATTTAGCAACGGTTCCTTTAGCAACTGCGATTTTGATTCCGTTATTTTCTTCCCAAATATTTTTAAAAACCGGGTGTTGCTGCCTTCCAAAATAGTGTGTGATTTCTCCGCGTACAGGCATTCCCATTTTTCCTCTGTAAGAAGGGAAGTTAGATCCGGCGGCAGAAGATCCGACATCGAAATTTTTGAATACTTTACTTTCAGCATCTTTCTTTTCAGCATCTTTTTTCTTTTCCAGATCGGCTTCGGCAGCTCTTGCAGCAGCGGCTCTGTCTGCAGCGGCTTTTGCTTTTGTAGCAGCATCGGCAGCTTCTTTGGCAGCAGCAATACGTTTCGCTTCTTCCTTAGCAGTAGCTTCTTCTTTTGAGGCATCTTCGGTACGTTTTTTTTCTTCGGCAGCTTTTTTAGCGGCAAGATCGGCAGCTTTTTTAGCTTCTGCTTCTGCAATTTTTCTTTCTCTTTCTAAAGCTTCTGCGCGAGCTTTATTTTCAGCATCTATTTTTGCTTTTTCCCTTGCTGCAGCTTCTTTCGCAAGGCGCATCTTTTCAGCTTCTGCTTTTTTCTGTTCTTCTTCTTTTGCTTTGGCGATTTTTATTTCTTCTGCAATAATGTTACGAATCTGAGCTTCAAGCTTTTTAGATTCTGTTTTTTTCTGATTAAGTTCAGCAGTCAGTTTTGCTTCGTTTTTCTTAAATTCAGCAAGGAGAAGTTCTTTTTGTTTTCTTTCTGCATTAATTGTATTGAGGTCTTTTTGCTGATTGATAAGCAATACGTCTTTCTCTTTTATCGATTTCTGCTTAAGATTGATTGCCTGTTTCATTTTTTCAGCAGCATCAGCAATTTCAGCAGCCTTTTTATCCTGATAGTCAGAATATTGTTTTAAGTACTGAACTCTTCTGATGGCTTCACCAAGATTTTTGGAAGATAGAATAAATGTGACTTTATTTTGTACACCTTTATTTTTGTATGCTTTAATTAAAACATCAGCATAATTTTTCCGCAGAACAGCCAATTCGCGGTTCTGACGGTTGATCTCTAGCTGACGAAGGTAAATCTCGTCCTCTATGAAACGTTTTTCTTTTTGTGTATTGTTGTAAACTTTTTCTCGGAGTTCAATTTTTTTGTTGACACTGTTGAGATATGCTAAAGAAAGTTTAGATTCTTTCTGGCTCTTGGCAAGTTCACTATTTATGGATGCGATTTGTTTTTTTAGGGCAGCGTTCTGTTGCTGCAGCTGCTCCTTTTTTTGCCCGAAATATAATCCGGATATTAAAATAGCAATGAAGAAAACTACTTTTTTTGTCATTTAATATCAGTTTTTTTATAGTTCGCCGGAACGGAATACGGAGTTTCCATTCTGTCGAAGGCAAATGTCGTATTTTCAATTAGAATCTGACTTGTTTTGTCATTTTTTATAATTATTTTAACATTTTTTGGAGCGCGAAAATTATTCTCTGTAATCCAGTTTGAATATGTGATTTCGAGGTTATCTCCGGTTTTAATTTCGTTCAGATTCACTTGTGTAAGATCTGCTTCTTTATTGTAATTTAAAGCAATGCTGTATTCGGATGTTTTCCCTCCACTGTTGATAACCTGATTTTTATTGGAAATTAAAGAATAACCCTGAGCATTTTGTGTAAGCGTAAAATCTTTTTCTTTAACAGGAATAAATGTTTTTCCCAGAAGTAAATTTTGCAGCGAATTGTAATCAATAAAATTGACATTCAGTAAGTTATTAAGATAAGTGAAATCGGATTCAATGTAGGTCTTGTTCCACTTTTCGTATCCTTTTATTCCATCCTGCGTTGCCATTCCTCTTGCAATGTTGAGAAAAACGGCCGTCATATTCATCCATACTTTTTGGCCATTCTCAATATAAATTGTAGCATCAAGTGTCGGAATGAAAGAACCTGTTTCCACATTTACTTTACTATTAATTTTCACCTGCTGGAAATCTGAAGGTTCTTTTATTTTATTAAAGAAAGTGCTGCCGGAAACCGGAATATTGGTGTCTGTTGGATTTTCTTTAATGGCTTTTTTCGAAGCACATGAGAATAAAATAAATGATAAAGCGATTATAGATAGGTAGTTTTTCATGAGATTTACTTTGAATAAGCGGTAACAATATTAACGCCAAACCACACAAAATGTTTTTGTGTGGCCTGATTTTAAATATTTTTATGATTAGTCTTTAGAAAGAAAATCCAAAACAGAATAATCTCCCAAAGAAATTTCTCTGAA
>DAMDNI010000004.1:5785-8603 GCA_032083825.1 Bergeyella sp.
GGAAACGCCATAATACAATGCATTGTTGCCAATCATGGAGTTTGAAAGATTTGCGTGATCGATTAATGTGTGTTCCTGGATTAAAGAATTATCAATGTTCGAGTTCACGATTCTAGTCCCTTTTCCTACGGAAACATAGGGGCCGATTTTAGAATTTGATATTTCTACATTTTCGCCGATAAAACAAGGTTGGATGATCAGAGAATTTTTGATGCTTGCGCTTTCAGGAAATACTGCAAATTCTTCCTTTTCGTATCCGAGGATCTTTCCGTTGGTTTCTACGGTGGCGTTTTTGTTCCCGCAATCCATCCAGTCATCTACTTTTCCTGATGAAAAACGGCAGCCTTTCTGACGAAGGTTTTCAAGTGCGGTTGTGAGTTGATATTCCCCTCCCTCTTTAATATTATTAGTCATAATATAATTAATCTCATCCATCAGCTTTTCAGCAGAATTGAAATAGTAGATGCCAATAATAGCAAGATCAGAAACAAATTCTTTCGGTTTTTCAATAAAATCGGTGATAAAGCCATTATCGTCCAGTTTTACAACACCAAAAGCAGAAGGGTTTTCCACTTTTTTTACCCAGATTACACCATCAGAATTTTTATCGAGAATAAAATCTGCGCGGAAAAGCGTGTCAGCAAAAGCAACTACTACATCTCCCTTCATCGATTGTTCTGCACATTTAATTGCATGTGCGGTTCCAAGAGGTTCGTCCTGGGTGTAGATGCTTCCTTTTGCCCCTAATTTTTCTGCAATTTCAATAAGAGACTGTTCGACTTCTGATCCGAAATCACCAATTATGAAAGCAACTTCATCAATTTTTTCGTTGGCAACTTTTGCAATATCTTCTACAAGTCTCTGTACGATTGGTTTTCCGGCAATTGGAATAAGAGGTTTGGGGACAGTTAAAGTATGAGGTCTAAGTCTGGAACCACGTCCAGCCATTGGAACAATAATTTTCATTTAGTGTAGGCTATTTGTATTTGAAAGGCAGCAAATTTAATAAAATTACCTTATCTCCGCTATGGAAATTTCAATGCACAAGATACTAAATTATCCAGCTGCAAAAAAGAAAGATTTATTTTTTAATTTTTGAGAGTATAAAATCTTTTTCAGTATAAACCATCAAAGCTGTATAAACGGCAAAAAGCAGATTGCTGATCCAAAAATTATAATCGAATACATTTATAATAGCATAACTGAATATTCCGAGCAGGAGTAAAAATAATGACATTTTTCCTATTCTGTAAGGGATTGGATAATACTTCTGCCCTAAAAGATATGAGGTAACCATCATGATGAAATATGCAGCAAATGTTACCCATGCTGAAACCATAAAACCATATTCTTTAAGGAAAATCAAATTCAAAACAATTGTAATAGCGGCTCCCAGCCAAGATATAATGGTTCCGAAAAATGTTCTGTCAGTAACCTTGTACCAGGTTGAAAAATTGTAATAAATCCCGAAACACAGGTTAGCAATTACAATGATAGGAACAATGTCAATGGCAATCCAATAAGTTTTGTTAGGAACAAGAATTGCTTTTATCCATGAGGCATTTGCAATAATGCCCATAGCAACTACAGATGCAAAAAATGTGAAATATTCTGTGACTTTGGCGTATGTCAATTTTGCATTTTCGTTCTGCATCTGCTTAAAGAAATAAGGCTCAATTCCCATCCTGTAAGCAGTTACAAACAGTGTCATGAGAACTGCAATTTTATAGCATCCCGCATAAGATCCTGCCTCGCTTTTGGTGATTTTATAAAACTGAATGTATTTATCAAAATTTTCATTAAACATAAATGCCAAACCTGCGATCATAATGGGCCACGCATATTTGATCATTTTCAAAAACAAATCTTTTGTAAACTGAAATTTTACTTTTAAAGCAATAGGCAGCAATAATAAAAACCCGGCAAAACTGGAAATAAGATTGGTATAAAAGGGATAAGAAACAGGCTCCGTCAAGCCGAAATCTTTTGATACAGTTTGCGGAATTACGGTGAAGAGAGCAATTACGGACAGAGTTTGCAGAACTGACTGCCCGATTCTGACTGCCGAATATTTTATCGGCTTATTATTGTAGCGCAGCCATGCAAAAGGAATGACACAAAGATTATCAAAAAAAGCAATCCATGCAAACCACTTAATATATTCCGGGTTTTCAGAATATCCCATTTTATCAGCGATCGGCTGATTGAAAATAAGACAGGCAGCGAGGAAAACCGCTGAAAGCAAAAACAAAAACCAATAAGACGTATAAAAAGTTTTTTTCTCATTTTCTTTATCTGAAGAAAATCTGAAAAAAGCAGTTTCAAATCCGAAGGACAAAACAATGTTTACGAAAGAAATCGCAGCATATAAATTCCCGAATTTTGCAAAATCGTCATTCGAAATATAATGAATATACAGCGGATTCAGAAGAACAATGATGATTCTCGGCAGAATTGCGCCAATACCGTAAATAATAGTTTCGTTGAGTAGTTTTTTCAAAGCGGAAAATATTTTTGCAAATGTATAAAAATAGCGTTGAGATTTCCGGATATGTATTTTGTATTTTGAGAAGACATTCCATATTTCATTGAACCATTTATTAAACTTAAATTTGTAAAAATCTGATTATAAAAAGTAAAAATGAAAATCCTAATAAAAAATGCCCAAATTGTCAACGAAGGAAAGATTGTTGAAAGCGATATTCTCATTGAAAACGATTTGATTTCTAAAATTGAACCTAATATTTCTGAAGAGGCTGACCAGGTTATCGATGCTTCCGGAAAATATCTTTTGCCAGGAGTAATTGATGACCAGGTT
>DAMDNI010000004.1:8613-13824 GCA_032083825.1 Bergeyella sp.
TTCATTTTCGTGAGCCGGGTTTGACTCACAAAGGCGATATCGAATCTGAATCGCGTTCTGCAATTGCGGGTGGAACGACAAGTTTTATCGAACAACCAAATACGGTTCCAAATGCTGTAACTCAGGAATTGTTGGCCGATAAATATGAAATCGCTTCTCAAAAATCTTTTGCCAATTACGGTTTTATGATGGGTGGAACGAATGATAATTTAGAAGAAGTTTTAAAAACAAATCCGAGAAATGTTCCCGGGATTAAATTGTTTCTAGGTTCATCAACAGGAAATATGTTGGTTGATAATCCGGAAACTCTTGAAAATATTTTCAGCAATACCAAAATGTTGATTGCTGTTCACTGCGAAGATGAAGCAATAATCAGAGAAAATACTCAAAAATATCTGGATGAATACGGTGAAGATATTCCTGTGAAATTCCATCATTTAATCAGAAGTGAAGAAGCTTGTTATAAATCCTCCTCAAAAGCTATTGAATTAGCGAAAAAAACAGGAGCGAGACTTCATGTTTTTCATTTGTCGACTGCGATTGAAACTGAACTTTTCAGAAATGATATTCCTTTAAAAGAAAAAAAAATCACGGCGGAAGTTTGTGTTCATCATTTGACTTTCACGAATGAAGATTACGAAACAAAAGGCGGATTAATCAAATGGAATCCTGCTGTAAAAACGCAAAAAGACAAAGACGGACTTTGGGAAGCTTTATTAGATGACAGAATCGATGTGATTGCAACCGACCACGCTCCTCATACTTGGGAAGAAAAGCAGAATGTTTACACGAAATGTCCTTCCGGAGCGCCTTTGGTTCAGCATTCTTTGGCAGTGATGTTGGAGAATTTTAAAAACGGAAAAATTTCCCTCGAAAAAATCGTTGAAAAAATGGCTCACAATCCTGCGATTTTATTCAGAATTGAAAAAAGAGGTTTCATCAGAGAAGGTTATAAAGCAGATTTGGTTTTGGTAGATTTAAATCAAAACTGGACAGTTGAAAAAGAAAATATTCTTTACAAATGCGGTTGGAGTCCACTTAAAGGAACAGAATTTCATTCAAAAGTTACCCACACTTTCGTCAACGGAAATCTGGTTTACGAAAATGGAAAAATTAATGAACAAAAATTCGGAGAGCGTTTGCTTTTTGAGGTTAAAGAATAGATTATAATTTTTGAATTTGTCATTCTGAACGAAATGAAATGGAGTGAAGAATCTTTTTCTTGTTGAGATTCTTCCTTCGTCAGAATGACAAAAGTCTTTAATATTGTAATAAGAATTTATTAAAAAATCCTCATCAAGCTAAATTTGATGAGGATTTTATTTCTAACAATTAATTAAAATTAAGCAATCACAATGCTCTCAATTCCCTTTTCTAAAGCTGTTTCCTGAAGATGAGGAAGTCCTAAACCTTCTGCTCGGAAAACATTTACATCAGTAACTCCTATAAATCCTAAAACACTTTTCAGATAAGGAACTACAAAATCATACGACTGATAATCGCCTTCAGAAAAAACAGAACCACTGGCAACAGCTATATACGCTTTTTTGTTTTTAACCAAACCTTCAAAACCGTTTTCAGAATAACGGAAAGTAACTCCGCCTCGGGCAATGTGGTCAATATATGCTTTCAGTGCCGATGGAACTCCAAAATTGTAAATCGGAACGCTAATGATGATAATGTCCGATGCCTGTAAT
This sequence comes from Bergeyella sp., assembly GCA_032083825.1. Lineage (GTDB taxonomy): Bacteria > Bacteroidota > Bacteroidia > Flavobacteriales > Weeksellaceae > DAMDNI01. The sequence goes on from DAMDNI010000004.1 coordinate 10,311, forward strand.
TGTGCAATAGCATCGTCTGAAAGTTTCACTGTCTCTTTTTGTTCGGGTGTTTGAGCTTCCGAAGGAGTAAACCAAGCTGCTACCTGCTCTTCGCCCAAATGCGGAAATGGCGTTTTCAACAAATCCAAAGTTGTAATCGAATGTTCAGGATAAGCTTTCTGCAATCTTTCTTCGATAGCGTTTCCTAAAGTTCTGCTTGCCGAACCGTTCGTTCTCGGACTTGAAATAATGTGAAGTATGTTTTTCATATTTTTAAAAATTAAAATTTCTTCAGCAAAATTATGTACATTTGCTTATCAAAAGTAAGTAGTGAACAAAAGGTTAGTAGTAACCTTTTTGTTAGTTTAAAAAATCAATCTTATGGAAAGCGAAGTAGAAGTTTGTAAAGCAGGCTGCAAAATCACTTGTGGCGAAAATCTCGCTGCTGTGGAAGATGCGTTATATGTGATTGCAGGGAAATGGAAACTTAAAATCATCATCGTTCTGCAGGAAATGGGAAATGTCCGTTTCAACGAATTACAAAGATTGATTCCCGGAATTTCCGCAAGAGTTTTATCGAATGAATTAAAAGATTTGGAACTGAATGGCTTCGTCAAAAGAGTTGTTCACGCAGACCAAACGCCGGTTGTGGTAGAATATATTTCCACAGATTACAGTCGAACCTTGAAAGCTGTGATTATGTCACTTTCCGATTGGGGAAGAAATCACAAACGGAATATTAAAGAAGATTTGTTTTAGATATAAATCAGATTTTTATTGAAGAAAATCTTGTTTCGATGAAACAAATCACCAAAAATTTCGTCTTATTATAAAAATCTATCTAATATGATAAAAAAAATATCAAGTATCTTTTTTGCAATTGCCATTTCTGCAGCTGCTTATGCTCAGAATTATGAATGGAAAGAAGCGAAAAGCGGAGGTTACACCTACAAATATGTGACCAATGATCCTACAAATGCCAGATTTTATCAGCTTAAAAATGGTTTGACGGTAATTTTGAGTCCAACTCCGAAAGACCCGAGAATCCAGGCTTATGTTGCTGTGAAGGCGGGAAGTAAAACCGATCCTGCAACCAACACAGGATTAGCACATTATTTGGAACATATGCTTTTCAAAGGGACGGATAAATATGGTTCTCTGGACTGGAACAAAGAAAAGCCGGAACTTGACAAAATCGACGCCCTGTACGAGCAGTACAATAAAAGCAAAGATGAAACACAGCGTAAAGCAATTTACAAAAAAATAGATTCCGTTTCGGGAGTTGCGAGCAAATTTGCAATTGCTAACGAATATGACAAAATGATGACAGCAATGGGAGCTCAGGGAACCAATGCCTTTACTTCGTTTGAGCAGACAGTTTATACCGATGATGTGCCTTCAAGCTCTTTGAATAAATATCTTGCGGTACAGTCTGAGCGCTTCAGAAACCCGGTTTTGAGGATTTTCCATACCGAGCTGGAAGCTGTATATGAAGAAAAGAACAGGACTTTGGATAATGATGGAAGGCAGGTTTATGAAACTTTATTTTCCAACCTTTTCAAAAAACACAATTATGGTCTGCAGACCACAATCGGAACTGTTGAACATTTAAAAAACCCATCATTACTCGAAATTCGTAAGTATTTTCAAAATTATTACGTGCCGAACAATATGGGAATTATTCTGTCAGGAGATTTCAATCCGGATGAAGTGATTGCCACGATTGACAAAGATTTTTCTTATATGAAGTTCAAGGAAGTTCCTAAATATACTTTTCAGCCGGAAGATGCAATTACTTCTCCGATTGTGAAAGAAATTGTAGGGCCGGATGCAGAAAATTTGACCATTGGGTTCAGGCTTCCCGGAAACAAAGATAAAGACGTACTTTTGGCAGATTTAGTCGGTCAGATTTTAACCAACGGAAAAGCAGGTTTGCTTGATCTTAATTTAGTTAAAAAACAAAAATTACTCAGAGCAAGTGCTTTCGTATATCCATTAATTGATCACGGGATGTTGATCCTTAGTGCAGCTCCGACAAATGGACAATCTTTGGATGATGTAAAAGCGTTAGTTTTAACGGAAATAGAAAATCTTAAAAAAGGAAATTTTGATAATGATCTTCTTCCGTCAATTGTAAATAATATTAAAAAGCAGAAAATTCAGGAAACTGAAACTTATAGTGACCGCGCAAGCTGGCTGATGGACGCTTTTACCTCCGAACTGAACTGGAAAGATCAGGTAGCGTATGTGAACGATTTATCTAAAATCAAAAAAGAAGATGTTGTGGCTTTTGCCAACAAATATTTAGGAAACAATTATGTTGCGGTTTACAAGAAAAAAGGAGAAAGAACTGATCTTCAAAAAATTGAAAAACCAACCATTACTCCAGTAGAAACCAACGCAGACAAGCAATCCGCTTTCGTTAAAATGATTGATGATATGCCGTCAAATGCTGCAAAGCCTGTTTTCCTTGATTTTAATAAAGATATTCAGAAATCAAAAGTCGGAAAGGCTGAAGTTTTATATGTCCCGAACAAAGATAACAGTCTTTACCGTTTAAGATACCGATACAAAAATGGCTCTCTTAACGATTTGAAAATGCCTTTGGCTGCACAGTACATTCAGTTTTTAGGAACTGATAAAGTGTCGGCAGAGCAAATTTCAAAAGAGTTTTACAAAATTGCATCCAGCTTCAGTATTTCTACAGGAGAAGAATATACAATAGTTACGATCGAAGGTCTTCAGGAGAATTTTGATAAAGCCGTACAATTATATGAAGATCTTGTATTGAATGCTAAAGCAGACAATGATGCGCTGATCGCTCTTAAAGCAAGATTAGCAAAAGCCAGGAAAGATGCCAAGCTCAACAAAGGTGCAATTCTTCAGGGATTGACAAGCTATGCCTTGTACGGTGCTAAAAATAAATTCAATAATGTACTTACTGATGCAGATTTGAATGCGATTACAGCTCAGGAACTTACCGATAAAATCAAGAATCTGAACAATTATGAGCAGACTATTATTTATTATGGTCCAGCTTCACTTTCAGATCTGACTTCTAAATTGGGAACGCTTCATAAAGTTCCTGCAGCGTTTGCCAGTCCAGCTCCTGCAAAAGCCTTCAAACAGATTGCCCAGGACAAAAATCAGGTATTATTCACAGATTACGAAATGGTGCAGGCAGAAACAAGATGGATCAGGAATACAGATGCATACAATCCTAAAAATACAACATTAATCAATGTATTCAATAATTATTTTGGAGGAGGAATGGGATCACTCGTATTTCAGACTATTCGTGAAAGTAAAGCTTTAGCATACAGTACATACGGATATTATGTGTCTCCAACAAAAAAACAGGATGATTATTACATGATGTCTTATGTTGGAAGCCAGGCAGATAAATTCAAAGATGCAGTTGCTGCAATGAATGAATTATTAACCAAGATGCCAGAACTTCCGGCTAATCTTAATTTGGCTAAAGGACAGGTAAAAAAAGACATTGAAACCGAAAGAATCACACAAGACGGGATCA
>DAMDNI010000004.1:13834-17265 GCA_032083825.1 Bergeyella sp.
TTCTGCTCAGCAATTGGGCTTGAATGACGATATCAGAAAACAAACCTATTCAAGTGTTGACGGAATCACCATGAACGATCTGAAAAACTTCCACCAATCTCATCTTTCCGGGAAACCATATACATACGTTTTGGTTGCTTCAGAAAAGAAAATCTCAACAGATGATCTTAAAAAGATCGGTGATGTGAAAAAGATTTCTCTGGAAGAACTATTCGGATATTAATTGTTTTAAGCATAAATTTATGAAGAATGCGCCTTTTGGTGCATTCTTTTTTTTCAGTTATTCCAAGCATAACTTTTTAGAAATCCGGAAATAAATATTTATTCTAAATTTACCGAGAACAAAACCTTAAAACATTTAATCTTATGATGACAAATTATACTCAGCCAATGCTTCGTGAAGATGCACTGAAAGACAAAGTAGCGATTGTTACAGGCGGTGGAAGCGGACTAGGAAAAGCCATGACCAAATATTTTCTCCAGCTCGGAGCAAAAGTGGTCATCACTTCCAGAAATCTGGAAAAACTTCAGGGAACAGCAAAAGAACTGGAAGAAGAAACTGGTGGGAAAGTATTATGTGTTGCCTGTGATGTCAGAAACTGGGACGAAGTGGAAGCGATGAAAGAAACTGCCATCAAAGAATTCGGAAAAATTGATATTCTCCTGAATAATGCCGCAGGAAATTTCATTTCACCAACCGAAAGATTGACACATTCCGCATTTGATTCCATTTTGGATATTGTGTTAAAAGGAACTAAAAACTGCACCCTTTCCATCGGAAAATATTGGATAGACAACAAAATTTCCGGAACGGTTCTCAATATTGTTACAACATATTCGTGGACAGGTTCTGCCTATGTCGTTCCTTCTGCATGTGCAAAAGCGGGAGTTTTAGCAATGACAAGAAGTCTTGCGGTAGAATGGGCAAAATACGGAATTCGCTTCAATGCCATTGCACCAGGTCCGTTTCCGACCAAAGGAGCCTGGGATCGTTTGCTTCCGGGAAATTTGCAGGAAAAATTTGACATGCGGAAAAAAGTTCCTTTGAGAAGAGTAGGAGAACATCAGGAATTGGCAAATCTTGCGGCTTATCTGGTTTCCGATTTTTCAGCATATATTAATGGAGAAGTTGTTACGATTGATGGAGGAGAATGGTTGCAGGGAGCAGGAGAATTTAATATGCTTGAAGAAATCCCTCAGGAAATGTGGGATATGCTTGAAGCAATGATAAAAGCAAAAAAATCAAATTAGAAGGTTCTTTAAGTTTCTCCAATAACGAAGTATTTATGTTCAAGAATTCGGGATGGCTAAAATTCCTTATTCAAAAGAGGAAAAGATTTTCTAAAATTCACTTAATTTGCAGAGTAAAAAATAATTTTTCAAAAAATGATTATTCAACCAAGAACAAGAGGATTTATTTGTTTGACAGCCCATCCTGAAGGCGCATTGCAAACAGTTAAAAATCAGATAGAATACGTAAGATCGAAAGGCAAGATCAATAACGGACCCAAAAAAGTTTTGGTGATTGGAGCTTCTACCGGTTTCGGGATTGCTTCGAGAATTTCTGCAGCTTTCGGCTCCGGAGCTTCGACAATTGGTGTTTTCTTTGAAAAGCCATCTTCCGAAGGGAAGTTAGGTACTGCAGGCTGGTACAATTCTGCAGCTTTCGAACAGGAAGCTCACAAAGCCGGGCTTTACGCAAAAAGCATCAACGGAGATGCATTTTCTGATGAGGTAAAGCAGCAAACGATTGATTTGATTAAAAAAGATCTTGGACAGGTTGATCTGGTGGTGTATAGTCTCGCATCTCCGAGAAGAACACATCCGAAAACAGGAGTTGCCTACGCTTCAGTTTTAAAACCGATTGGGCAGCCTTTTACCAATAAAACCGTTGATTTTCATACCGGTGCAGTCACTGACATTACCATTGCTCCTGTAGAAAATGAAGAAGATATTTCTAATACGGTCGCTGTAATGGGCGGTGAAGACTGGAAGTTCTGGATGGAAGATTTAAAAAATGCCGGAGTTTTGTCAGATGGTGTAAAAACAGTTGCGTATTCCTATATTGGCCCGGAACTTACATTCCCGATTTACAGAAACGGAACCATCGGTCAGGCAAAGAATAATCTTGAAGCTACTGTTTCCGTAATTGATGAGTTATTAAAGGATCTTCACGGCAAATCTTATGTCTCAGTAAATAAAGCATTGGTAACACAATCAAGTTCTGCGATTCCTGTAGTTCCTCTTTATATTTCTCTTTTATATAAAGTAATGAAGCAAAAAGGAACTCATGAAGGCACAATAGAGCAGATGCAGAGACTTTTCGCAGACAGGCTTTATACTGAAAATGGTGAAGTTCCTCTGGATTCCGAAGGAAGAATAAGAATTGACGATTGGGAAATGGCAGAAGACGTACAGGCAGAAGTTGCAAAATACTGGGATCAGGTAACTACGGAAAACCTTTCTGAAATCAGCGATATTGAAGGATACCGCAAAGATTTCTTTAATCTTTTCGGATTTCAGATTGAAGGGATTGATTACGAAAAGGATACAAATGAAGATGTGCCAATTCCGAGTATCGAATCATAAACGGTTTCTACAAAATAATTTTTTTTCTTTACTATCGAAAAGCTGAAGAAAAAGACATATTTTTATCAATTATAATCTCATTCTGTAACAAGTTTGAGATTTTTTTTACTTATATACCATAAAAATAAATTGTAATGAATTTTAAATTTCCAAAGATCATTTCTGCAATAGCAGTCTGCATTGTGACAACAGGAGCTTTTGGGCAGGAAAAGCCTAAATATGATTATGTAGAAGCTTTCAAACCATTTTTTTATTTGAATAACGGGACTGAAACACGTTCGGCAAGCGGAAAACCAGGACATAATTACTGGCAGAATCGTGCAGATTATAATTTGACCGCAGCTCTTAACGATGCAAGCAAGCAAGTTACGGCAACTGCGGAAATTACCTATACCAACAATAGCTTTGATGATCTGGAATTTCTCTGGCTTCAGCTGGATCAGAATTTATTTAAAAAAGATTCAAGAGGAAATGCCCTGATTCCGATGTCAGGAAGCAGAAACGGAGCGAAAGGTCAGGAATTTGACGGAGGATACACCATAAAATCTGTTACAATTGATGGGAAAACAGTGAATTATACAGTTTCCGATACAAGAATGCAGATTGATCTTATCAATCATCTGAAAGCTAAAGGCGGTGTCGCAAAAATCAAAATTGACTATTCGTTCATTTCTCCTGATTATGGCTCAGACAGGATGGGCGTGGAAGAAACCAAAAATGGTAAGATTTTCACCTTTGCACAATGGTATCCGAGAATGTGTGTCTATGATGATGTTTCCGGGTGGAATACTTTGCCGTATTTAGGAGCTTCCGAATTCTATTTGGAATACGGAACGTTTAAT
>DAMDNI010000004.1:17275-29231 GCA_032083825.1 Bergeyella sp.
AATCATTTTGTTGTGGCTTCAGGAGAACTTTTGAATGAAAAAGAGGTATATTCTTCTGCACAGGTTAAAAAATGGAATGATGCCAGAAATAGCGAAAAAACAGTAATAATACGTTCTGCAGATGAAGCGAATGCTACTTCAAAAACTGCTTCCGGAACAAAAACATGGAAATTTAAAATCGAAAATTCAAGAGATTTTGCTTGGGCATCTTCTTCGGCATTTATTCTGGATGCAGCAAGAATCAATCTTCCAAGCGGCAAAAAATCGCTTGCGATTTCTGCATATCCTGTAGAAAGCAACGGGAATAACGCTTGGGAAAGATCGACAGAATATACAAAAGCTTCCATCGAGCATTATTCAAAACAATGGTTTGAATATCCTTATCCTGCCGCAACCAATGTTGCCGGAAACGAAGGCGGAATGGAATATCCGGGAATTGTCTTCTGTCACATGAACTCCAAAGGAGAAGATTTGTGGGGCGTTACCGATCATGAGTTTGGCCATACATGGTTTCCGATGATTGTAGGTTCTAATGAAAGATTGTATGCGTGGATGGATGAAGGTTTTAATACTTTTATTAATGAACTGTCCACAGAAGCTTTCAACAAAGGAGAATATTATCAGAAAAAGAATATCGCGCAAATGGGCGGATTTTTGATGAATGACAGCTACGAACCTGTAATGGTTGGCCCGGATAATATGAAAGAAAGAAATATAGGAATCCTTGCCTATTACAAACCGGGATTAGGGATCGGCGTTTTAAGAGAAGCAATTCTCGGTCCTGAAAAATTTGATAAAGCATTCAGGGAATATATTAAAAGATGGGCTTTTAAACATCCGACACCCGAAGATTTCTTCAGAACTATGGAAAATGTTTCCGGGGAAGATTTATCTTATTTCTGGAGAGGCTGGTTCATCAACAAATGGAAAATCGATCAGGCCGTAACAAGTGTAAAATATGTAAACGGAGACTTCAAACAGGGATCATTATATAAAATTGAAAACCTTGGGCAGCTTCCGATGCCAAATACTCTGGAAATCACTTTTGCTGACGGAACCGCACAAACAAAAGCTCTTCCTGTAGAAATCTGGAAAAGAAATACTGAATGGACATTCCAGCTGCCGACAACGAAAGAAATAAAATCTGTAAAGCTTGATCCTAAAGGAATTGTGCCGGATGCAAATCCTGCCAACAACACCGCCAAAATTGAAGATGGAAAATCTACTGAAAAAGTAAATCTGAATGAGTTTACGGGAACTTTCGGAAGCAAAACACTTCCATTTAAAATTAAAATGAGGGTAGAAGGCAATCAGCTGATGTCACAGGCTGACGGTCAGCAGGAATTTCCGCTGCAGTATGACAGCAACGGAAAGTTCAGCTTTGAGATGGCAGGAATCGAAGTTGAGTATGCAAAAGACAGAAAATCTTTCAAGCTCAGTCAGGGCGGAAAGAGTTTTGATTTTACAAAAGAATAAAATTCAATAATATTTAAAGCTAAAAAACTTCTTCTTCACGGAGAAGTTTTTTAATTTTATAGAATATTACAAACAATCCGATATGAACCGTTTATTTATTTTTGGAGCATTTCTGCTCAGTGTTTTCGGCTTTTCTCAAAAGCTGGATATCATGTCTTACAACATCCGACTTTCTCTGGATTCCGATAAAGAAAATTCCTGGAACAACCGTAAAGACGATGCTTTGGCTTTGATGGAGTATTATCACCCAGATATTATGGGAGTTCAGGAAGCGGTTCCGCAGCAGATGACCGATATTAAAAATGGGCTGAAAGATTACGATTTTGTAGGGGTCGGAAGAGACGACGGCAAAAATAAAGGTGAATATTCTGCCATTTTCTATAACCGTAATAAGCTGGAAGTCCTGCAATCCGGAACATTCTGGCTGAGTGAAACTCCAAATAAACCTTCAAAAGGCTGGGATGCCGCTTATAATAGGGTTTGTACCTATGCTTTGTTCAGGACAAAAAAGGGAGGTAAAAAATTCTGGTCATTTAATCTTCATTTTGATCATGTGGGAGATGTAGCAAGAGTGAATTCTGCAAAGTTGATTCTGGAAAAAATAAAAGAATTTAATCCGAAAAATCTTCCTGTGACTTTGACAGGCGATTTCAATCTTACGGATGATACGGAACCGATTAAAATTATTTCCAAATCTTTGAATGATTCTTATTATCATTCAAAAAAAGTGCATTATGGGCCGAAAGGAACATTTCAGAATTTTGATATAACAGTTCCTGCAAAAGAACGTATTGATTATGTTTTTGTAAAAGGCTTTGAAGTCATTTCAAATCGTACCGTAAATGACAGAAGAGAAAACCTTCTTTATCCGTCAGATCATTTTCCTGTTTTGGTTGAACTGGAATTTCAATAGAAAATAAAAAAACCTTGGCTTCATATTTTGAAATAAGAAGCCAAGGCAAAAACACAAATGATGAAAAAAAATTTCAGTGAATATATAGCAAACAATGTGCTATATTATGTTAAATAAAGTTAAAGTTTTAGTCTTGTAAGTTTCTGAAAATCAATCCGCTTTCATCAAAATAATCAAGAGTAATTCTATCGCCGTCATTTACGTTTCCGGCAAGGATTTCTTTGGATAGTCTGTTCAGAACTTCATGTTGTAAAACCCTTTTCAGAGGACGGGCTCCGAAAGCAGGATCGTAGCCTTTATTCATCAGATAATTTACAGCATCCTCGGTTGCAGTCATGATGATTCCTCTTCTTTCAAGCATTTTGTTGAAACCTCTCAATTGATGATGAACGATTTTTCCGATTTCTTTTTTATTTAAAGGCTGGAAGAGTATTAACTCATCAATCCTATTAATAAACTCCGGTCTCAAAGTCTGCTTTAATAATCCAAAAACTTCGTCCTTTGTTTTTTCTACGATTTCCTCCTGATTTTTTTCAGTAATATTCTCAAAATTTTCCTGAATCATATGTGAGCCCAGGTTCGAGGTCATAATGATAATCGTATTTTTAAAATTCACGACGCGGCCTTTGTTGTCTGTTAATCTCCCATCATCCAAAACCTGAAGCAATGTATTGAAGACATCTGGATGCGCTTTCTCAATCTCATCCAAAAGCACTACAGAATAAGGTCTTCTTCTTACTGCTTCTGTCAATTGTCCGCCTTCATCATAACCAACATATCCCGGAGGCGCACCGACTAATCTTGAAACGGAATGACGCTCCTGATATTCGCTCATATCAATTCTCGTCATATTGTTTTCGTCATCAAAAAGAAATTCTGCCAAAGCTTTTGCAAGCTCCGTTTTACCAACTCCGGTGGTTCCGAGGAACAAGAAGGAACCGATTGGTTTTTTCTCATCATTCAGCCCGGCTCTGTTTCTTCGGATGGCGTCTGCGACAGATTCGATAGCTTCTTCCTGACCTACCACACGTTTGTGAAGTTCGTCTTCGAGATGAAGAAGCTTCTCTCTTTCGCTTTGTAAAAGTTTTGTAACAGGAATTCCTGTCCATTTTGAAATAACTTCGGAAATGTTTTCTGACGTTACCTCTTCTTTAATCAGTTCATTCTGCTTATTCTGCATTTCAAGCTCAAGCTTTTGAAGAGCGTCTTCTTTTTCCTTGATTTTCCCGTATTGGATTTCGGCTACTTTTGCATAATCACCGATTCTTGATGCTTTTTCGGCCTCAAGTTTCAATGCTTCGATATCTTTTTTGATCTGGGTGAGATCTTCTGATTTTTGTTTCTCCTGAAGCCATTTTGCATTAATCTCGTTTCTTTCTTCGGAAATTTTTGCGATGTCTTCTTTTAAATGGTCGATTTTAGTCTGGTTTCCTTCTCTTGAAATGGCTGCCAGTTCAATTTCCAGCTGCATCAGTTTTCTGTCTAAAACGTCCAATTCCTCTGGTTTTGAATTGATTTCCATTCTCAATTTAGCAGAAGCTTCATCTATTAAATCGATTGCTTTATCTGGTAAAAATCGGTCTGAAATATATCGCTGAGACATTTCCACCGCCGCAATAATTGCTTCATCTTTGATTCTTACCTTGTGATGCGCTTCGTATTTATCTTTGATTCCTCGAAGGATGGAAATTGCGGATTCTGTATCTGGTTCTTCCACCATTACTTTTTGAAAACGCCTTTCTAACGCTTTGTCTTTTTCAAAATATTTTTGATATTCATTCAAAGTGGTTGCACCGATTGCTCTTAATTCTCCTCTTGCCAAAGCAGGTTTCAAAATATTTGCGGCGTCCATTGCACCTTCGCCACCGCCGGCTCCAACCAAAGTGTGGATTTCGTCGATGAAGAGAATAATCTGCCCGTCTGATTTAATAACCTCATTTACAACGGATTTTAAACGCTCTTCAAATTCGCCTTTGTATTTTGTACCTGCAATCAAGGCTCCCATATCCAAGGAATATAAGGTTTTATCTATCAGGTTTTCAGGAATGTCACCGGAAATAATTCTGTGCGCAATTCCTTCAGCGATAGCAGTTTTACCAACACCGGGTTCACCAATCAGAATAGGATTGTTTTTGGTTCTTCTTGAAAGAATCTGCAAAACTCTCCTGATTTCTTCATCACGACCGATTACGGGATCCAGTTTCCCTTCCGCAGCAAGTTCGTTGAAATTTTTTGCGTATTTATTTAAAGATTGATATGTTTCTTCCGAGCTTGCAGACGTTGCCTTGCTTCCTTTTCGTAATTCCTTAATTCCGGCTTCCAAAAGATTTTTAGTAACGCCCATGTCTTTCAGCATTTGGGAAACAGGCGAATTTACATCAATCAAAGTAAGCCAAAGATGTTCTATGGTTACATATTCGTCTCCCATTTTTTTAGCAACATTCGGAGCGTCCAGCAAAACTTTGTTTGCAGATTGGGATAGATAAATATTCCCGCCCTGTACTTTTGGTAATTTTTCCAGATTTTCTCTGTTTCTTTCTCTTACTAATAGTGTGTCTGCTTCAGATTTTTTTAAAAGGAAAGCAGAAATTGTTTCATCTACCTGAAAGATTCCTTCAAGCAAATGTTGAGGCTCAATGCTTTGGTTGCCAAATTCAAGCGCAGTTTGTTGTGCAGCCTGAATAGCTTCCTGTGATTTTACGGTATATTGATTTAGATTCATAGTATTAATGTATTTGATTTTCTTTTTTTGAAGCTTATGCTGGAAGATGAAACAAGTTTTGATGTCTTTGCGTCCTGCTTCCAGCATTTTGCTTCTTTAATCAATTAATTCAGAATCTTAAAATCAAAAAGTGTTCTTATCCAAAAAACAGTTTTTTTCAGGACAAATTTTCCGAATTATAATAAAAATCAAATAATTAATGTGTCAAAATTTCCGCAATGATAAGAGTTTTAATTCATTCCGATTATCTCAGGTTTCTGAATATTATAGGAATTAAGTGGGAAATGCGTATTTCTGTATTGGTTAAAATCAAAATCATTTTTGTAATCAAACGGAACAGAAGGATAAAACATAAAAGAAATCTGGAACCTGTTGAAAACCAAAAAAGGATTGTAAAGCATCACTCCGATTCCTGCTTTAAAATGTGTTTTTGATTTGAATAAATCTCGGTCATCAGCAAGCCATCCTGTTCCTGCGGTAAAGTAGGGGGCAAAGTGAAAATTCTTCCAGGTTTTATCAAGGTAGAGTTGTAGCTGATAGCGAAGAATAAATTTTTTGCGGCCGATAAAATTGTAGTCGTATGTAGGAAATTCGGTCTGAGATGAGAGATTGATACGGTTTTCGTACGAAGGGAAATCCTGGTTGGTAACCACAAGGCTTGGGGAAATAAAATGTCTCACTTTTGCAAATTTCCAATCCATGAGATTGGTAAAATATGTTCCGTCAAGGCTAAAGGTAGAACGGTAATTTTCGCCTTTTCTCATAAAAGCGCCGTATTGTGCATGGATACTGAAATATCCCGGTTTGAAAAATGTTGAATATCCTGCCGAAGCAGCAGCATAAGGATAAGTGAGCTGTGCCTGCCTTAAAAAGCCTCCATAAAAATAAAGCGATTTTCCGAACGGTATATCTTCCGGAAGGTCGTATTGGAAAATGTTGGTCTGCACCGAAAATTTTCTTTGATTATAGCCAATCGATCCGAGAAAGATATGATAAGACTGGAAATAATGGTTGGGATCATTTACAGGATCTGGTGTCTCCGAAAATGAATAGTTTTGAAATCTTGCCGAAAACACAAGATTATTGGAGATCTTTTCTTTATCACTTACAAATACAGGGATTTGATAACCTCCCCAGAAATCTTGTGTAAATGCTTTAATGGATTGTTCCTCAAAATCTTCCTGTCCGAAATTTTTAATGATGGGTTCTTTTCTTTTTAAATATCCGATTTCGATTCCTCCTGCCCATTTTGTCAGCGGAGAAAAGAAATCACGGTTTGCCCGGAAAAGCAGGCGTTCATTTTTATCATAATCTTTTTCGCCTTCAATTTCTGCGTTAATGTAGCTTCCGAAAAGGTTGCTGGCAAGATATCGGCTATAAAGGTTATTCGTTTTGTCTTTATAATTATTTCTGTAAATAAAATCAAAAGTATGCCCGCGCCCAAAAACATTTTCTTCTGTCATTCCCACGCCGTAACGGCTTCCTGAAAAACTCAGGCGCGGTTTCAGGCTCCATGAATCCAGAATTCTTACATGGATGTCAACAGATTCCGGGTTCTCCGTATTTTCTGTTGTTGTGATTTCTGCACGGTTGATAAATCCCTGGCTTCTCAGCAAACGTTCAGATTCATAAATTTTTTGAGCATTGTAGTCTTCACCTTCATCAAACAAAAGATAATCGCGTACCACATAATATTTGGTGTTGACATGAAGGCGTGTCCCTGATCTCTCATACCATTTTCCTTTTTTAGCATCTTCGTCAGATTCGTATCCGAAAGGATTGATGACGGTAACACTTATTTTTCCGATTTTCTTTCCGTCATAATTTTTTTTTACCAGCAGGGCTTTTGAGGTAGAAATAGAAGCAGAATCCGGTGTTTTTCTAAAAATAAGACGATAAAGGAACTTTGAAGCTTTTCTGTGTTTCGAATATTCCTCGATCTTATGATAAAGTGAATCTTTCTTTTCCTGAGCAAAGAAAAGAGAAGCCATAAGAAAACTGAAAAAAAGGATGAATTTTCTGGTGTTCAAGACTTAGATTCGAGATTAATACACTTCAAATGTACAGAAAAACACATTCGGAAAACGATTTAAAACCATACAAATAAAATAAAATATGGTGAAAATGATAAAAATTTTCAAAATCATGAAAAAAAATTATATTTGTTGAAATCGCTATTGAGTATCCAAAATGCAACATTTTCATCCCCTTAAAATTTCAAAATACCACTTAGAAACCAATGATTCCGCCAATATTACATTTGAAATCCCTGAAAAGCTGCGCCACGAATTTCTTTTTAAACAAGGGCAATATCTGAATGTCAGGTTTGTTTTCGGAGAAGAAGACGTGCGGAGATCATATTCCATCGTCAATGCGCCATCGGACGGAAATGCCGAACTCGAAATCCTCGTAAAACATTTGGAAAACGGGAAAGTTTCTTCCTATCTCAATCAAAATGTAAAATTGGGTGATATCATCGAAGTCATGGCTCCGCAAGGGCATTTTTATACCCATTATCACCCGACAAACGAAAAAACTTATGTTGGTCTTGCCGCAGGAAGCGGAATTTCTCCGGTGCTATCCAATATTATTGAAGCGCTGTATCAGGAACCGAAAAGCAATGCCTATCTTTTTTTCAGCAGCAAAAGTTTTCAGGATATTATTTTCAGGGAAAGGATTGACAGGCTCTCTGAAAAGTTCAGCGGGAGATTAAAGGTAGTATATCTTCTTTCCCGTGAGAAGCATTTTCAGGATGAGCTTTTTGAAGGACGGATTTCACCTGAAAAGCTGGATCAGCTTTTTGATCGTTTTCCGGAAATACAGGTTCGGGAAACTACATTTTTTATTTGTGGCCCATCAGAAATGATCAAAGGGATCTCGAATCATCTGAAAACCAATAAGAAAGTTCCTTCTTTACAGGTCATGTACGAATATTATGCAGCACCTGATGATGATGAAAATCGGGAAATGAGTGAAGAATTCAAAAAAATCCCAAACCTTGAAAGTTTTGTAACTTTGATCGTTGATGATGACGAGTATAATGTACATCTTAATTCCAAAAAAGAAAGTATTCTTGATAAAGCTTTGAAAGAGCAGCTTCCTGTCCCATTTGCCTGCAAAGGCGGAGTTTGCTGTACATGCAAAGCACAGGTGATGGAAGGGGAGGTTTTTATGGAGAAAAATTTTGCACTTACAGATGATGAGGTAGAACGGGGTTTTGTTCTTACCTGTCAATGTCATCCTACGACCAATATTGTGATGCTGAACTACGATGTCTAATTTGGAATCGCTCTAAAAAACATGACAATTGTCATGAAAAATCAGATTATTGTAACTTAGTCATTTCTAAATCAATAAACCGAAAGATCATGACAAACTGGAAATTTGCTTCTTTTATTGAAGTCGACAAAGAATATAAAGTAGAAGGTCTGAATATCTGGAATCATTATTGGTTTTGTTCTGACCGGAAAATTGAGGTTTTAGATCCCAGTGAAGGACAAACCTATTATTTTAATGAATATGAAATCCGCACATCGGAAAAAAATATCTGTTTTGTTGCGGGTGAATTCTCAGACGGGAAAATAGGAATTTACAAAAGAGACGATCTCAGCGACGGAAAATTATAATGAATTACATTGGTAAATAGAAACAATGGAAAACGAAAAATTTTTAGAATACGTTCAGGCAGAAAATAAAGTAGAACCAAAAGACCTGATGCCGGAAGATTACCGGAAGCTTTTGGTGCGTCAGATATCCCAGCACGCCCATTCCGAAATTGTAGGAATGCTTCCGGAAGCCAATTGGATCACGAGAGCACCTTCTCTAAGACGCAAGATGGCTCTGCTTGCAAAAATTCAGGATGAAGCAGGACATGGCCTCTATTTGTACGCAGCAACAGAAACATTAGGAAATGGAACTGTAACCGCCGATCGCGATGCTGCTTATACCGATATGCTTTCCGGAAAAGCCAAGTATTCCAGCATTTTCAATTATCCCACTTTGAGCTGGGCAGATATCGGGGCAATTGGCTGGCTGGTTGACGGTGCAGCAATTATGAATCAGGTAATGCTCATGGGGAATTCCTATGGACCTTATTCCAGAGCGATGGTAAGAATCTGTAAGGAAGAATCTTTTCATCAGAGACAGGGATATGAAATTTTAATGACTCTTTGCAGAGGCACAAAACAGCAGAAAGAAATGGCACAACAGGCATTGAACCGTTTTTGGTGGCCTGCATTAATGATGTTTGGCCCAAATGATGATGCCTCCCCAAATTCACAAAAATCCATGAATTATAGGGTAAAACGTGAAAGCAACGATTCTCTGCGGCAGCGTTTTATTGATGTAACAGTTCCTCAGGCAGAATTTTTAGGACTAAAAATTCCCGACGAAGATCTTAAATGGAATGAAGAAAAAGGCCATTACAATTTCGGAGAATTGCCTTGGGACGAGTTCATGGAAATACTCAAAGGGAATGGCCCTTGCAACAAAAAACGCCTTGAAACCAAGCGTAAAGCGCAACAAGAAAATAAATGGGTAAAAGAAGCTGCAGTTGCTTTTGCTAAAAAGCAGAATGATTAGTACTTCTCAAAATAATAAGGATACGTTATAAACAGTGTCCTTACAATCAAAATACTTAAAACAATGTGGCAGGGCAGGTTTGATGGTGATGATCCTTTGTATCAAAGGATTTTCCAAAAAGTTTTGACGGATAGTAATTATTCTGATATTTCAGAAAATGATTTTGTTCTTCATGGTTTTGCTGTGGATGAAGGAGTTCGCAGAAACAAAGGAAGAGTTGGAGCAAAAGATGCTCCCGATATTATAAGGAAAAATATGTCTAATTTCCCTGTCGTAAAACCGGATTTGGGTTTAAAAGATTTCGGGAATATAAATTGTAACGGCAGGAATCTTGAAAGTGCACAAGATAATTTAACAGGGAAAATCTCAGAAACTCTTCAAAAAAAAGCAAAAAGCATCGTTTTAGGAGGCGGGCATGAAGTTACGTTTGCTCATTATTCTGGGATCAGGAAGGCTTATCCTGAAGCTAAAATCGGAATTATCAATATTGACGCACATTTTGATAACCGCAAGCCCGAAAAAGAAATCGGTGCAACTTCCGGAACAGGATTCTGGCAGATTGCGCAGGAAGGCCGGATTCAGTCTTTACACATCGGGATTCAAAGAAATTCCAACACACTGAAGCTGTTCGATTTTGCCCATCAGAACGGAATGAAATATATTCTCGCAGAAGAAATTTTCTTTGAAAATCTTCCCTCTGTTTATGAAAAAATAAATGCGCTTTCGGATTCGGTAGACGTGCTCTACCTCACGGTTTGTATGGATGTTTTTAATGCAGCAATAGCACCAGGAGTTTCTGCAGCAGCTTATAACGGGATTTTTGCAGATGCTGCTTTTCTTCATTTTTACAGGCATATTCTAAGGAACGAAAAGCTTATTGCTATGGATGTGGCAGAAGTCAATCCGCATTTTGACAGTCAGGAAAGAACAGCGCGGTTGGCAGCTTCTTTAGTAAATGAATGGCTGATGATTTAGAGAAACAATCTTTTAATTTTAAAATTTTAATAGCTTAAGTGATTTCTTTTGTTTTCAGAAGAAGTAACTTTTCGTCCTCAATCCTTTATACTGAAATGGAAAAATCAATAGAAAATAAATTAATAAAAGCAGACAAAGCTTTTCAGGAGTGGAAGAAAATCCCTTTTAAAGAAAAGCAAAAACGGCTGGCTAATCTTTCCAGCCTTCTGATTCTGAATAAAGAGAAGTTTGGAAAAATCATTACGAAAGAAATGAATAAGCCTGTTTCTCAATATATTTCAGAGATCGAAAAATGTGCTTTGATGGCGGATTATTATGCAAATGCGGAAAATGTTCTGAAGCCTGAAAAGATTAAAACCGAATTCCGGGTTTCCGAAATCCATTATGTTCCTAAAGGAGTGATTCTGGGAATTATGCCATGGAATTTTCCCTTCTGGCAGGTATTAAGATTTGTCGTTCCGGCAATTCTTGCAGGAAATACGACAATTTTAAAGCACGCTTCAATCTGCTTCGGCAGCGGCGATGCGATAGAAAAGCTTTTACTGGAAGCTGGTTTTCCAAAAGGTATTTTCCAGAATTTGAAAGTTGGACATTCTGAAATTAAAGAAATTCTGGAGCATCCTGCAGTAAAAGGTGTAAGTCTTACCGGAAGTGAAAAAGCTGGTGCTGAAGTAGCAGCAACTGCCGGAAAAAATATCAAAAAATCTTTGCTCGAACTTGGAGGAAGCGATGCGTTTATTGTTTTAGATGATGCAGATTTGAAAGCCGCTGCAGAAAAGGCGGCCGAAGCACGTCTTCAGAATTGCGGGCAGGCGTGCAATGCAGGAAAACGCTTTATTATTCATAAAAAGGCTGAAAAAGAGTTTCTTCCGAAATTCATTGAGTATTATCAGAAATACATTCCGGGAGATCCGATGAAGAAAGAAACAAAAATTGCGGGAATGGCGAGACCTGATTTGGCTGATGAACTGGAAAAACAGTATAAAAAAGCGATTAAAAATGGAGCTGAAATAATCATCCCTTTGGAGAGGATTTCTGAAAACGTCCTGAAGCCCGGCCTTATCAGAATAAAACCCGGAAATCCTGTCCTGAAAGAAGAACTGTTTGGCCCTTTGGGAATGATAATGATCGCAAAAAATGATGAGGAAGCCCTTGCATTAGCCAATGATATACCTTTTGGTCTGGGCAATGCAGTGTGGACGAAAGACAAAAAAAGACAGCAGTATTTCATCGACAATCTTGAATCGGGAACGGTAAGCCTGAACAAAGTTTCAAGTTCTGATCCAAGG
>DAMDNI010000005.1:0-28365 GCA_032083825.1 Bergeyella sp.
TGATACGCCAGAATCTTCATGGAAGCCGATGAATTTTGAGCCGGTAATTCCTGATTCTGTTATTAATAAAAAAGAGAAAAAAAATCCAGAAAACGAAGTTGTTTCAAGCGAAAAAAGAATTCCTGAAACAAGTAATACTGGAAATGAAAGACCTGTTTTTAATGTTTCTTTTTTAAGTGATATTGCTGCCATTACTCCTAAACCTGAAGATTTGGCAAAAGAACAAGTACAAAAAAACGATTTGCAAAGCAATGTTCCACAATTTATCAATACTTGGCAAAACTGGCTGAAAATTGATAGAGATCCTGTTTCTTCAAAAAAATCAACAGAAGATATCAAAAATAAAGCAATAGAAAAATTCATTGAAACGGAACCAAAAATTTCTCAGTTAAAAGAAGAAAGCAGTTATACAATAAAAGAAAAGTCGGGGGATATTTCGCATTTGATGACAGAAACGCTTGCTAATCTTTATATTACGCAAAAGCTTTATACGAAGGCAATAAAGGCTTTCGATGCACTAAAGCAAAAGCATCCCGAAAAAATTTCCTATTTTGATTCAAGAATTGAGGAGATAAAAAAAATGAAAAACTAACCTTTGTAAAAAGCCTGCTGATTTAAGCAGGTTTTTTTATTTCTAACTCATATTGAAAACTAATGCTTTATTCTCAAAAGGAAGGTAGTATTTATAGTATTTGTTTATGTTTTTTTACGAAATATTGAAAATCTTAAAATTTGATTTGGAGATGTTAAATTTTTTTAACATATTTGCCCGATAGAATATTAAATAATGTTAATATGAATGTAAATTTACAAGTGCTGTCTGTCGGTGTATTGTTTTTCACAGGCCATATGCTTTCAGCGCAAAAGAAAAAATCTGATACCGCTACAAAAACTAAAGAAATTGAGGAAGTAGTTTTAGTTGGGGGGGTAAAATTGGATCCTGCTCAAAAAGTAGGTGCCTATAATGTGGTATCAAAAGCAAATTTTGAATCTACACCTTTTTCATCAGTCGATGAAGTTTTGAATGGTAGAGTTGCAGGATTAAATTTTTCTTCTGCCAGCGGAGACCCAGGATCTTCTAATATGGTTATTATTAGAGGGGTTAGTTCTTTAATTGGGACTCCAAACCCACTTTATGTAATTGATGGGGTAGTAGTTGGTAAAGGTGCGGATAATGCATCAATGATGGAATCATGGAATCCCCTTTCTGCTATTGATCCCAATGCAATTGAATCTGTTTCTGTTTTAAAAGACGCTTCTGCGACAGCTTTATATGGTTCTAGAGGGGCAAATGGTGTAATTATAGTTAAAACTAAAAGAGGCAAATTCAGTCAAAAAACAAGATTTGAGTTTTCTACCGAAACAGGTTTGCAGGACAGAGCGTTTGACAAACTTGATTTAATGACTGGAGAAGAGTATATTAAATATGGTGGTATTTTGATGTGGAATAGTCAGTCTCAGGCAGGATTTGCAGGCGGACCTTTTACTTCACTACAAGACGCTACACAATATTTTTTAAAGAATTATGAGCCAAGATATTTTGAAAACCAAGAGTCAGGCTTTACTGATTGGACTAAAGCTGTAAACAGAACTACGTCCACAGTTAACACCTATAATTTTGGAGCATCCGGTGGAGGCGAAAATACTAGCTTTAGGATTGGAGGTTCTTATTACCAAAATAAACCTCTGATTGAAACATCAGGTTTCGATAGGATAAGTATAAACGCTGCTATTGACCATAAAGCATCTGAAAAGCTGAAATTTGGTTTAAATTTAAATTATTCAAATATCAAAAGGAGTACTTATTTTGGAGGGCGCGCATCTGCTAATCCAGTTACTTCATCAATTATGATATCTCCTTTACGCCATATTTATAATGCGGATGGATCATATAATCAAGATTATTTAGGAGAAGGTTCTCCTACTCCTGGCTTTAATCCAGTATCTATTTTAAATGATGCCACACAAAAATCAGGAATTAATACTATAATCGGATCTCTAAATGCTGATTATCAGTTTGCGAAGAATTTTTACTTTAATTCTTTATTTGGAACGCAGGTACAATTCATGAAAGAAGTACAACATGTAAAAGCGGGCCATCCTGTTTATACTATAATGTCAGATACTGATAGCTATTTAGCAGATAATAGAACTACAATATTTGATTGGAACTGGTCAAATTCGGTAAGCTATAGAAATACTTTTGCGGATAAACATAATATAGAAGTTTTTGGAGGGATGGAATATCAAAACCATACCTATAATATATTAGGAGCCTATACATTTCATCTGACTGACCCTCGTCCAAATTTTAGCTTTGCTACAGATCAGTTTGCTTTTAATGATGATCAAGAGTGGAGACAAATATCATATTTTGGGCGTTTAAATTATGTTTTCAATAATAAATATACAATTACAGGACAAATTAGAAGAGATGGTAATTCTACCTTAGGAAATAAAAAATTTGGAAACTTTTGGTCTGTAGGAGGTTCTTGGGCTTTAAGCAATGAGTCGTTCATGCCAAAACTATTTTCTTCATTTACCCTTAGAGCAAGTTATGGTGTGTTAGGAAACATTCCTTATGCAGATCAATGGAACTCACAATATAATGCTTATGCACTTTTAGGTTACGATTCTACAATTGGTTGGGGAGACCAAAATGGATATGGAAGTATAATTAATCCGGGTAATCCTGAACTTGAATGGGAAGAATCCAAACATTTGGATATAGGAGCGGATTTCGGTATTTTAAAAGATCGGCTGAAGTTTACATTGGATTATTATGATAAAATTACTGATAAAGCAATATTTCAAGTATATCCTTCATTTGAGTCAGGTGGCCCTAATGAATATTATGCAAATGTAGCAACTATTAGCAATAAAGGATTTGAGCTAGGAATAGATGCTACTCCTGTGGTCTCTGACAATTTTAGATGGTCAATTAATGCGAATGCAGCCTATTCTAAATCTAAAGTTACCAAATTTTATGTTCCGGTTGATACCTATACCTTTTCAGGAGAAACAACAGATGGAAGTAATGAATTAGTGGGGTTAGCACCAGGACATTTACTAGGAGAATATTATACAGTTCTTTGGGCAGGGATTGCTCAACAAGATGATGCTACAAAAGGAATTAAAGCGGGTGATGCTCTTTTCTATACAGATGGAACCAAAACTGATGTTACAAATGTACGAACGGATGCCGAAAGAGTATGGATGGGAAAAAATGCATTTCCTACGTATAATGTTGGTCTTACTAATGAATTGAAGTACAAAAATATATCCTTAAGTTTTTTAATCTCAGGACAATTCGACTTCTATGTTCAGAACGGTGTGCATTCTTATACCATTCATGATGGTAGATTCCCAACAAGAAATCAAATTTCTGCAGCTTTATATGATAGCTGGACTGATGCTCCTGGTGCTGAAAACTTTAATGCTAACAATCCAAAAGCAATCATTGGAAATCCGAGCGAATCAAGATTAGAATCCTCTCGCTTCCTTAACAAAGGAGATCATATCAGATTGAAAGAAATGAAAATAGCATATTCTTTTGGGGAAGTATTTAAAAACAGCACGGGTATTAACAATTTTACAATATATTTAAGAGGAACAAACCTTTTAACATATGTATTTGATAAAGATTTAAACTATGATCCTGAATCAAATTCAAATTCTTGGTCATGGTTAGGAAAAGGAAGATATTGGTATGCATCTCCTGTATTAAGAACAATGTCTATGGGTATTCAAATTAGTTTTTAAAAAAATGAAAATGAAAAAATATTTTATAATTATAACATCAATATTAGCTTTTATTACTTCAAATTCTTGTAGTGATAATGATTTAGTCTTATATCCTCCATATAATGATGATTTAGAAACGGTTAATATAAATACAGAAGAAAAATTACAGCAAGTTCTTAATAGTGCTTATCTATCGACATCATCTTCTAATGCTTTTGGGTCAGAAATTTTAATGTTTGGAGATCTGCTTTCTGATCATATGTTTGTGTCTAATTCTAATTCTTCATATCTATTAACTTACAACCTAAATTATAATTCTAATCAAAGTGATTTCGGTTTCTATGGTATTTTATACGATGCCATTACGAAATCTAATTTAGTCATTAATAATACCATAGTTGCTAGTAATGATAATGTTGAAAGAATAAAAGCTGAAGCTAAAATAATTAGAGGTTTGGCATATTTTACTTTGGTTAATTTTTATTCTCCAACACCATCATCAGGAATTAATCAAGAGTATGGTGTGCCATTAGTTTTGGGTGATTATGATGTAAATATTCAGCCTGCAAGAGCAACTGTTGCTGAAGTTTACAATCAGGTGATTTCTGATTTACAAGCAGGTGTAGCTGGCGCAGTAGATACTCCCTCTTCAAAAGTTATATTAAGTAAAACTGCAGCAAAATTGCTTCTAACAAGAGTTTACTTAACTAGAAGAGCTGCCGGGGATGCACAATTAGCACTTCAGTATGCAACAGATATTGTAGAGAATTCACCTTCGTCATTTGCAAAAATTAATGCTCTTGCTTCGTTTGACCCAGATCTTCCTAATGGAGCAAAAACTTATCAAGTTTATTTTGCTGGTTCTAGTGACGCAATTGTAAATTCTAATAATAAACCAGTTGCAGCTTCTGAGGATCAACCTGAAACCATTTGGGAGTTGGACATGAATAGTAGAACAAATTTGTTTACTGGTGTTGGATCTAATTTATCATTGCCAGCTTATTATAACAGGACGGATAGTAGAAGAAGTTTTTTATTCACAAAATCCTTCTATGATAGTTTTCCTAATACTTCCCAAACCGTTTCTTCAGATATTAGAAGAGGATCAGGAGCATCAGGTCTTTTAACTACTACTGGAACTCCTGATACGGATGCGCCAAAAGGAGTTTGGACAAATAAATATCCAAGGTTTTCTCAAGAAGGAACTTACTTTAGAAATATTAAGATATTAAGATTTGCCGAAGCACAACTAAATCAAATTGAAGCTTTATATTTAACTGGACAGACATCTTTAGCATTAACTAAATTGAATGAATTTGCACTTTCCAGAGGAGGCTCTACATATACCGGTGCAGATCTGTTAAATGATATTCTTACTGAAAAAGGAAAAGAATTTTATGGTGAAGGGCAACGCTTTTTCGATCTTAAACGTTACAGTTTACCGATTATTAAAAATTCTAACTGTATCATGAATTGTAATGTTCCTGCAAATGATAAACTTTTTGTTTTACCGATGAGTTTATCTGCACTGAATCAGAATCCAAATCTAAAACAGTATCCTGGATACAACTAATTATCAAATTTATCATAATTCCAAACCCTGCAATTTGCAGGGTTTTTTATTTCCTCAATATTCTTACATTTGTAGATCAAATAAAGTAAATGAGATATATCCTTTTGGTTGTATTCTTTCTGAGTTTTGGAGCAAATGCGCAGGTTATTAACAAAAAGACCGACTCCAATACCTTGAAAGATAGTGATACTTTGGTTGTTGATTCCGGGCAGAAGGATTCAATGAAAATCTATAAGCCTACGATCTATGATTATCAGTATCAAACACAATATTCTGAAAAGAAAATTTTTGATACTGTTTACAGTATTGATAAATCCTATATATTTTCGCAGTATAACAATAGGGATAATTTTGGAAAAATACAGTTTGCAAATTTAGGTGCAGGTTTTCAGTCTTTGGTTTTTGAAAGAAACAGGGAACAAAACCTTGAACTTCTTCCTACAAATAAATCCTATGGAATTTTATCTGCCGATGATATCCGCTATTATGATGTAAAAACGCCTACAACAACATTTATATACCATAATGCGATGCAGAATGGAGGAGGTTTGCAATCCACTTATACGCAGAATGTAGGGAAAAATTTCAATTTTGCAGTTGAATATATGGGGCTTCGTTCCCAGGGATTTTATCAGAACTCTCTTTCAGCTAGTAACAACACGATATTTTCTGCACATTACAAATCCGGAAATTGGAAATACGAAGCCTTTGCACATTATCTCCATCAGAATGTAAATAATGAAGAAAACGGAGGAATTGCAGATCTGTCAGTATTTCTAAGTGGTGACGAGCGTTTTGATAACAGGGAGAATCTTGAGGTAAATCTATCTGGCTCCGACTCCAGGTTTTCTTACAGGAGATATTATTTTAGTCACCAGTTTTCACCGTTCAATCAGGAAAAATTTCCATTTAAGATCAAGCATACCATTTATCATCAGGGAAATAAATATTACTATATCCAGAATAATCTTGAGCCTTATTATTATGACACTACAAGTGAGATCATTGAGGATATGCCTTTGGGGTCTAAAAAATATTCTAAAAATCTAAGCAATACTGTTACTTTATTATTCGATAAAGAAAAATTTAAGCTTGAAGCAGGAGTACGTCATCAGAATATAAAATTCGGGACCAACAATATTGCTTTAGAAGAAAATCCATATGCCCCAAAAGTTTATAACGAAAACCGTTTTGGTGCGTTAGGAAAGCTTCAGATAAAATTATGGGATAAGTTCGATCTGAATTCTTATGCAGAATTTTCCAACGGAAGCTCTTTCGGAAATTTTATTCTCTTAGAAAATACAGCTTCTTTTGAACCGATTAAAGATTACAAAGCAACCATTTTTCTTAATCTGCAATCTGCAGCCCCGTCTTTTAATTTTCTTCTGAATCATTCACCGTACTTAAAATACAATTATGATTTCTCAGATTTTAAAAATCAGAGTATTTTGGAAATGGGAGGCAAAATCAATCTTAAATTCTTTGATACCAGTCTTTTTGCAAAATATTTCAGGATTGACAATTATGCATACTTCAATCAGAATGGTTTGCCTGAGCAGAGCTCTTCATCGGTTAACATTTCGCAGATTGGAGGGGAGGCAACTTTTCATTATAATAAATTCCATCTGAATTCTAAAGTGCTTTTCCAAAGTACATTATCAAATGAAGAGCTTTTTCCGGCTCCGAATTTCATCGGAAGACTCAATCTTTACTGGCAGTCCAAAGTATTTAAAAATGCAGCTGAACTTCAGGCAGGCATCAAAACCTATTATTTTACAAAATTTGCATCAAGAAATTATTTTCCAATTCTTAACGAGTTTATCCTCCCTGATTCCACAGGATATTCTATCGGAGGAAAGCCTATTGCTGATGCCTATATCAACATGAAAGTGAAAAGAATGTTCTTCTATATTGAAGGACAGCATATCAACAGGACTTTTATGCAGAACAAATCTTACACAGCGCCTTATTATCCGATCTATGATTTTCGTCTGAATATCGGGATTGTATGGTATCTGTTCCATTAAAAAAAGTATTTTGAAAAAAATAGAAGATATATCATTTTTGCAGATCAGTAATATTCCGCAGCTGATTAAGGATTTCTTAAATCACGAGCTTACAGATTTTAATGACGCGGTATTTGATCTGCAAAAAGTAGCAGGTAAAATAACGAGCAAACAAAAATTTTTCACTCCCGAAAAGCGAAAATTGCTTTATGATGTTTTGCTTGAGCAGCATTCTCAGGGAGATATTTCAGTAAACCAGCACATCAATCTGAATGCTTTGCTTGCAGATAATACTTTTACCATTACGACAGGTCATCAGCTGAATCTGTTTACAGGTCCTGTTTTTTTTATATATAAAATTTTACAAACCATAAAACTTTCGGAATTTTTAAAGAAGAACTTTCCGGAATCTAATTTTGTCCCGATTTTTTGGATGGCAACCGAAGATCATGATTTTGAAGAGATCAACCATTTTAAAACAGATCATGATTTTTTTGAAATTAAAGCAAAATCTGGTGGAGCTGTCGGAAGAATTGAGGTAGAAGATCAGTATTTTATACATGAGTTTGAAAATGCTTTCAAAGATTCCGTTTACGGAACGGAATTGATTCTGCTAATGAAAAAGGCATATAAAAAACAAAATACCTTTTCGCAGGCAACCAGGATTTTGGTTCAGCAGCTTTTTTCAGAATATGGAGTACTGATCATTGATGGCGATCATTCAAAATTAAAATCTCAGATGAAAGAGGTTTTCAGGAAAGAACTTCTCCATCAGCAGCTTTTCAGTTCTAGCAAAAAAAATATAGATTTCTTAAAAGGTAAATATGGCAAAGTTCAGGTGAATCCTCGTGAAATCAATCTTTTTTATCTCTCAGAAACCAGAAATCGCATTGAAAAAATAGGAAATGAATTTCATATCGTTGATACTTCTACAAACTTTTCCGAATCCGAAATTCTTGACAAATTGGAAAATCATCCTGAAAATTTCAGCCCGAATGCTGTATTGCGCCCGGTTTATCAGGAAAGTGTGCTTCCGAATATCGCTTATGTCGGCGGAAATGCCGAAATCATGTATTGGCTTGAGCTTAAAGATTATTTTGATTCTGTAGAAGTTCCTTTCCCTTTTTTGATTCCGAGAAGTTCCATGCTGATGATTTCAGAAAAAAACCTTTCCAAAATCGAAAAGCTTGGGTTGACAATTCACGATTTTCTCAAAGATTTTGCATCTTTAAGCAAAGATTTTGTTTTGGATAAAAGCGAAGTTTTAGATTCTATCCTGCAAAAGGAAAAGATTTTGGAAAACCAATTTGCAGAGCTTATACAAAAAGCAAAACAGACAGACAAGACTTTCGAGAATCTGGTGCAGGCGGAAGAAAAACGCCAGATGAAATCGTTTGAAAGAATGAAAAAAAGATTGCTGCGCGCAGAGAAAATCAAACAAAGTGAAAAGCTGGAACGTCTGGAGAATCTTTTCATACACATTCATCCATCCGGAATATGGCAGGAAAGAGTTTATAATTTCAGCGTTTTCTACTCCGAAATGGGAAAAGAATGGCTCCAAAATTGTTATCAGGAAATGGACGCTTCAAATTCCGGGCTTATTATCTTCAAGTTTTAACAGAAAGCGTTATTTTTGCAATAATTAAGATTGAATATGATTAAAAAAGGTTTCATATTATCCTGTTTTTTTGCGGCAGCAATGCTTTCCGCTCAGAAAACACATACGGTGATAAAAGGCGACACTCCTTATAATGTTGCCAAAAGATACGGGATGTCATTGGACGAGCTGTATTCGCTGAACCCTAAAATAAAAACAGCTTTTAATATCGGAGACGAATTGAAAGTAAAAGGTTCAGCAAAGGCTTCAGAAAGCCAAGCTTCTCAGGTAGTTTCAAATAATTCTGGAAAGCTGGGTAAAATTGTTTTAAAACCGAAACAAACCATCTATGGCATTACCAAACAGTATAAAATTTCCGAAGCTGATCTTCGTAAATTGAACCCGGATTTGGAATCTCACATGAAAATCGGCGAAGAAATTACGCTTCCTTTTGATAATATTCAGAAATATGGGGATTCTGAAAGCAGCAGTTCAGTTGCAGTTGTAAATGCCAAAACAGACATCACTGAACCTGTTGAAGATCCAAAACTGGAAAAAGAGTTTTCTTCTGCTGCTGTTGCAGACGAAAATTCTTACATTGTTCAGGAGAAAGACAATTATTTTAAAATCGGAAGAAAATTTAATCTTACACAAAAGGAGCTTTTCGCTTTGAATCCAGGTCTTGAAGAAAATGGATTAAAAGCAGGAAATATAATCGTCGTTAAAGGAAAATATTCCGGTACAATTACAGAAACGGTAAAGACGAATACCGTTACTGAAAAGCAAAACAATTCTACCGCTACATCTTCAAGTGATGATTTTGTAACCTATACTGTGCAAAGCGGAGATACCGTTTTCGGGATTTTGAATAAGTTCGGAATTACGCTTGATGAGCTGATGAATCTGAATCCAGATTTGAGCAAAGGCTTAAAATCAGGAATGGTTCTGAAAATCAAGAAACTGGATGCCATGTATGTAAAAAAATCAGGTGATGCACTGAATATTATATTAATGCTCCCTTTCGGTTTTGATTCCAATGATTCTAAATTCAGGAGCCTTTCTTCAGACTTTCTTGCTGGCGCAAAACTCGCTATCGAAAGAAATGCGAGAAATGGGCTGAAAATGGATGTTAAAATCGTAGATGCAGGCAATGAAAACAGCTTCAAAAATGCATTAGTTCAGATTAATCCTGACAATACAGATTTAATTATAGGGCCATTCTTCAAATCCAATATTCTAGAAGTTTTGGATTTTGTGAAAAAAGATAAAATTCCGGTTGTGGCTCCATTTGCCAATTCGGAAGATCTTTACGGTTTCAGCAACCTTATTATTGTTGAAACCAATGAACAGATTTATGCAGACCGAATTGTAAAAGAGGTAAAAGATGCATATTCTGATCAGAAAATTTACATCGTTGCAGATACCGAAAAAAAGAATGCAAACTATTTAAAAAGCAGTCTCGAAAAAGAATTAAAAAATGCTGTAATCAATATTGTCAGCAGTTCTTCGGATATTCAGCCCGATCAGAATATGATGACTGGACAGTCTGCCCCAATTATTGCCATCTTAGCCAATGATAATGATAAAACCGGTGAAGCTTTCGGAAACAAAATGATTGAGCTTGGGAAAGAAGTTCAGGGGATAAAAGCATTTAGCATGTTTTATACTCCGATCTTTGAAAAGAAAACAGATGATTTAAGTTCTGTAAGCCTGGTTTATCTTATGGACAGAAAAATCAACAGCGAAGGAGATTTCGAAAAAGAAATTCTGTCAGACTTTCAGCAGAAGTATTGCAAAGCACCGTCAAAATATAACGTAATTGGTTTTGATGTGATGAACGATATGCTTTCCAGAGAGAATAAAAAAGGGGAAATACTTAAACAGATGGGGAAATCCCAGACTCAGCTTGCAACAAAGTTCGAATTTGAAAGAGCAAAAAGTAATGGTGCTTTTGTTAATAAAGGATATCGGGTAGTCAGGCTGATTCCATAATTCAAGAAATTCAAAATGGCATTTTATTAACATAATTTGCCATTTTTTTATTTTATATTTGTGCTCTTAAAAAATAAATGAATGAAAGCACTAGTATTTCCTGGGCAGGGTTCTCAGTTCGTCGGAATGGGAAAAGAACTATATGATTCCCGTAAAGATGTAAAAGATCTGATGGAATCTGCCAATTCTATTTTAGGCTTTGATATACTCTCAATAATGTTTAATGGAACTGATGAAGACTTGAAAAGAACAGAAGTAACTCAGCCTGCTATTTTTATCCATTCTGTAGCTGCTCTCAAAGCAGTGAATGGTATTGGCGCAGAAATGGTTGCTGGGCATTCTTTAGGAGAATTTTCTGCATTGGTAGGGAATGGCGTTCTGTCTTTTGACGATGGTCTTCTTTTGGTTTCCGAAAGAGCAAAAGCAATGCAGGCAGCCTGTGATGCAAATCCGAGCTCTATGGCAGCAATTCTTGGTCTTGCTGACGAAGCAGTAGAAGAAATTTGTGCCGATATTGATGGAATTGTTGTTCCTGCAAATTACAACTGTCCCGGGCAATTGGTCATTTCCGGTGAGACTTCAGCAGTCGAAAAAGCATGCGAAGCGATGAAAGCGGCTGGTGCAAAACGTGCACTTCTTCTTCCGGTAAACGGAGCATTTCATTCACCATTGATGCAGCCGGCTCAAGAAAGGCTTGCGGTTGCTATTGAGAATACTAAATTCAGAAAAGCGACAATTCCTGTATTTCAAAATATTACTACAACTGCAGTTTCTGATCCAGACGAAATCAAGAAAAATCTTATCGCACAGCTTACAGGCCCTGTGAAATGGACCCAATCTGTACAGAATATGGTAAAATATGGTGCGCGTCAGTTTGTAGAAGTGGGTCCCGGGAAAACGCTTCAGGGATTGATTAAGAAAATTGATGCAGAAGTAGAAGTTGCCTCTGCGCTTTAAATAATGTAACGATGAGCAGAATATTCTCACCGGGAAAGCTGATGCTTACTTCTGAATATTTCGCAATAGACGGAGCTCTTGTCCTTGCCGTACCAACGAAGCTGGGACAAGAGTTTTTTTATGAAGAAAAGAACGACGGGAAATCAATGATTTTCTGGGAAGCTTATCATCAGGAAAAGTTATGGCTGAAAACGGCTTTTAATTACAAAAATTGGGAGATTTTAGAAGCTAATCTTCAAAAGCCATCAGAATTCATTCTTCAGGTCTTTAAAAAAGTTAAACAATTGTTTAGTGTAAAACTTCAGGATAATATATCCTATTATATAAAGACCAACCTGGAATTTCCACCAAATTTTGGATGGGGCAGCAGCTCAACCCTGATGAATAACCTTGCAGAATGGGCTCAAATCAATCCTTATCTTTTAAATCAGCTAAGCCTTGGAGGCAGCGGATATGATATTGCTGTTGCTAAGGCAAAATCAGCAGTTCTTTTCACAAATCAGCCTCAGATCAGTGTAGAAAGGATTAATTTCCAACCCTCATTCAAAGATGAGCTTATTTTTATTCACCTCAACCAAAAGCAAAATTCAAGGGAAGGGATCAATCTTTATAAATCGAAAGAAAAGTCTAAGCCATTAATTGACGAGTTTACATCTCTTACAAAAGAAATTGTTAAGTCTGATAATTTTGAACAATTTTCTTCACTTTTGACATGTCATGAATACAAAATTGCAGAATTTCTTCAAATTGAAACTGCAAAAGACAAATATTTCAAAGATTGTCCCGTTTTTATCAAGAGTCTTGGGGCTTGGGGTGGAGATTTTGTAATGTCAGCAAAATTCGAAAGCTACGAGGCCTGGTTTTCGGAAAAAGGATTTTCTACAATTTTTTCTTGGAACGATATAATTTACTGATTTTCAATATTTTATAAAATTTCCATTTTTCTTTTCAAATCTGATGAATATCATTATCTTTTACACAATTATAACTAATTATATTGAGTAATTTTGGAAAAGATAAAGAATAAATCAAAGAGAGAATCAGTTATGAAAAACATCAGAGTCATCCAGGAACTGCATGAGCTAGGTATCACAGGTTATCACGAAGTAGCGTATAATCCCACATATGAAGAGCTCTTCAAGGCAGAAATGTCAAGCAAAAATCAAGGATTTGAAAAAGGCGCTGTAACAGATTTAGGATCCGTTGCCGTAAAAACAGGTATTTTTACAGGACGTTCACCTAAAGACCGTTATATCGTTGAAGATGATGTGACTAAAGACACAATCTGTTGGGACGGGAAAGTGAATTTTCCTACAACACAAGGTGTTTTTACACATTGTAAAGAGCTTGTTTTGGAACAGCTTTCAAAATCCAAAAAATTGTATGTAATTGACGCTTTCTGCGGTACAAATCCTGATACAAGACTGAAAGTAAGATTTGTGATGGAAGTTGCCTGGCAGGCACATTTCGTGACAAATATGTTCATCCGTCCTTCCCATTACGAATTGGAAAATTTCGGAGAACCGGATTTTATTGTAATGAATGGTTCCAAAACCGTAAATCCGGATTGGAAAGAACAAGGACTTAATTCCGAAAACTTCATTATGTTCAATCTTACCGAAAGAATCCAGATTATCGGAGGAACTTGGTATGGCGGAGAAATGAAAAAAGGAATGTTTGCAATGATGAATTATTATCTTCCACTAAAAGGTATGGCATCAATGCACTGTTCTGCAAACGTTGGTGAAGAAGGAGATGTAGCATTGTTCTTTGGACTTTCAGGAACAGGGAAAACTACACTTTCTGCAGACCCGAAAAGATATCTGATCGGTGATGATGAACATGGCTGGGATGATGAAGGAGTTTTCAACTATGAAGGAGGCTGCTATGCAAAAGTAATTGATCTTACGGAAGAAAAAGAACCAGACATTTACAGAGCAATCAAAAGAGATGCGCTTCTTGAAAACGTAGTTGTAAATGAATATGGTGAAGTTGACTTTACAGACAATTCTATTACTGAAAATACAAGGGTTTCTTATCCGATCTATAATATTAACAAAATCGTTCTTCCTTCAAAAGCCGGCCATGCAAAAACGATTATCTATCTTTCTGCAGATGCTTTCGGAGTATTGCCTCCGGTTTCAATTTTGGATGAAGATCAGGCACAATATCACTTCCTTTGCGGTTATACTTCAAAACTTGCAGGTACTGAAAGAGGAATCACTGAGCCTCAGCCTTCGTTCTCACCTGCATTTGGTGAAGCATTTTTAACATTACACCCAACAATGTATTCTAAAACATTGATCGGGAAAATGAAAGAACATGGTGCTAAAGCTTATCTTGTAAACACAGGCTGGAACGGAACAGGAAAGAGAATTTCTCTGAAAGATACAAGAGCAATTATTGATGCGATTATTGACGGATCAATTAACGATGCTCCTAAAACAAAAGTCCCTGTACTGAACCTTGAAATTCCTACAGAACTTCCAAAAGTTTCACAAGGTATTCTGGATCCTAGAAATACTTACAAAGATGCTTCTGAATGGGAAGCAAAAGCAAAAGATCTTGCTGCAAAATATATTGAGAACTTCAAACAGTACTGCGATACTGAAGAAGGACAAAGATTAGTAGCTGCAGGTCCTCAGCTGTAAAATACTTTTCATTGATAGATTAAATAGAAAACTCCATGAAGCATTTCATGGAGTTTCCTTATTTTGATTTATAAAAAAATATTCTAATCATTAATCATTCAGGTACTTTCTGAAAAATTTTTTTTGAGATTCAAATGCGATCTCTTCAATATTAATTTCTTCTTTCCTGAGCCATACGACTTCAGAAACTTCTGATTCTTCCAGAGATACTTCGAATTTGCTTTCAACATCATATTTAAAAAAGAGATCCAATGTGTTGTACGGAACTTCTTTATAAAGATAAACATTGGGAAGACTTCCCAGGTATTGAAGCTTTTCTTCCTGTACAATAAGTTTAAGCTCTTCATAAAGTTCTCTCGCACAAGTGTGTTCCGCAGATTCTTCCGGATCTGTAAAGCCTCCCGATAAATCCAGTTTTCCTTTTCCCGGTTCCTGATTTCTGCGGGTAAGCATAATTTCATCTCCGCAGGTTACAAGTACGGCAACAGCGCCTGCAACATTATGAAACATTACATAATCACAATGTGAGCAGTTCCATTTTTTTTCTCCGTCCCAATGTAAAGTAGGGTTTCCGCATTTCGGGCAGTATTTTAGGTCAATCATATAGGAGCATTTCTTGGGTGGTAATTAAGAATTACTTCCCGCAGTTCTTCATTTTTAAGATGAGTATAGATTTCGGTAGTTGTGATGCTGGAATGTCCAAGCATTTCCTGAATGAAGCGCAGATCTGCGCCATTCTGCAATAAATGTGTCGCAAATGAATGACGGAAGGTATGCGGAGAAATATTCTTGTTGATTCCGGCTTTATCGGCCATTTCTTTAATGATTAAAAAAACAATCACGCGAGACATTGCAGAGCCTCTGCTGTTGAGGAAAACAATATCTTCATCTTTCTTTTTGATTTTATTATTGGGGCGAACCTGGATAATGTAATCCTTAAGAATCCTTTTGGTTGCTTCTGTAAGAGGTACGAATCTCGTTTTATCTCCCTTGCCTTCAACTTTTAGGTAGCTTTCCTTGAAATTGATATTAGAGATTTTGAGGTCAATAAGCTCTGATACGCGAAGGCCGCATCCGTAAAGAACTTCAATAATACAGTAATTTCTTTTTCCCAATTCTGTTGAGATATCAATGGATTTTATTATTCTTTCCACATCTTCAAAACTTAATGTGTCAGGAAGATAAAGGCCTAATTTTGGGCCTTCAAGCAAAGCGGCAGGATTGTCTTCCCTGATCTCTTCTTCTAAAAGAAATTTAAAAAATGCCTTTATAGAAGAAATCCATCTTGCCTGTGACCGCTCACTAAGTTTTTTCTTAGAAAGATTATAAATATATTCCTGAAGCTGGGAATAAGTAATCTCTTCCGGGGAAATATTTCCAAGATCTGTTTCTACATATTCTTTTAGTTTGCCCAGATCGCGTACGTATGCTTCTAATGTATTTTCAGAAAAGTTTCTTTCAAACTTTAAGAAATTCTCAAAATCTCCAATCCTAGTTGTCCAGTTGTTCATCAATGTGTTTTTTTTAAAGGTTGTGTTATAATTTACATTTTCTATCTTAGTTCTTCTAAGGGTATCTTTAATATTTCAATATCATGGTTTTTTAGAAATTCAATTCCGGCGTTATCGGAGTATTCATCAATATATACAAGTCTTTTTATTCCTGACTGCAAAACGAGTTTGCTGCATTCTTTACAAGGAGAAAGTGTTAAATAAAGTGTTGCTCCTTTTGCCGATTGTGTGGAAGCTGCGAGTTTTAATATAGCATTTGCTTCCGCATGAAGGACATACCATAATGTTTTCCCTTCCTCATCTTCACAGCAGTTATTAAAGCCGGAAGGCGTCCCGTTGTATCCGTCAGAAATAATCATTCTGTCTTTTACAATCAGCGCACCTACTTGCCTTCTGCTGCAATAGGATAATTTTGCCCATTCCATTGCCATTTTCAGATATGCTATGTCGAACTTATTATGCTTCATTGCCAGATTTTTATTAAAACTGTGGTTTTCTTTTTTCAAGAAATGCAGCTACACCTTCTTTTTTATCTTCTAATTCGAAAAGCTCTCCAAAAGACTTGATCTCAGTTTCATAGCCTTTATCCGAGTCTGAAAGATTAACTGCCTGAATTGCCTTAGAAATTCCCAATGGAGAATTGTGGCAAATCAATGTTGCAAGTTCTTTTGTTTTGGTAAGGAGATCTTCCAAAGGAAAAACTTCGTTTACAAGTCCTATTTCTTTTGCTTTTTGAGCAGAAATCATTTTTGCGGAAAAAATGATTTCATTTGCGAGACCTTTTCCTACAAGTTTTGGAAGGCGCTGAGTTCCCCCATAACCCGGAATTAATCCTAATGTAACTTCCGGAAGCCCTAGTTTTGCATTTTCGGATGCATACCGGATGTGGCAGGCTAAGGCGAGTTCCAGCCCGCCGCCTAAAGCAAAGCCGTTAACTGCAGCAATGACAGGTTTGGATAGATTTTCAATTTTGTTGAAAAGCTTCTCTTGCCCGTTCCTTGCGAGTTCTTCAGCTTTCGAAGAATTAAAGTCACTGAATTCTTTAATGTCAGCACCTGCTACAAAAGACTTTTCTCCGCTTCCGGTAATAATTATTACACGGGTTTCTTTGTCAGAATTCAACACATCCAATACTGAGCTCAGTTCCGAAATGGTCTGTGCATTTAGGGCATTGAGACTTTGCGGTCTGTTGATCGTAATGACGGATATTTTATTTTCTTTATCTAAAATGGTATTATCGTACATCATTCGTATGTATAATGATTAATAGTTAGAGGGGATGCAAATTAAGAAATTTTAAATAAAAAAAATAGAAAATTTTGGCTTTTTGAGGATTTAGAATGATTATGATTTAGTAGGTATTTGTACTATCTAATGGGCATCGCATCTGAGAAACAGTTTTTTTATTGAAAAAAAATTGCGGTATTCAAAATTAAGATTGGTTTTTAATTGAGTGCGGCTAAAACATCTTATATTTGCAATAGATAAAGTTTATTAAAGTGAATATTCAGCAATTAGAATACCTGATAGCCGTAGACAAATACAAGCATTTTGGGAAAGCTGCACAGGCGTGTTTTATTACACAGCCTACTTTGAGTGCGATGATTCAGAAATTTGAGGATGAGTTGGATGTGAAAATTTTTGACAGAACCACGCATCCAATCCGTACTACAGATGTCGGCATGGAAATTATCAAAGAAGCCAAGCAAGTGATCGATTCAGTAAATGAGCTCAAGAACAAGGCAAGTTTGCTTAATAATGTTTTGGCCGGAACCTTGAATTTAGGAATCATTCCTACTGTATCCACCTATATTCTCCCCGCACAGATTTTTGATTTCCTTAAAAAGAATCCGAAAATAAAGCTGAACGTCAAAGAAATGACGACAGAAAATATTATCCGTTCCATCAAAACCGGGGAACTCGATGCAGGAATCATTGCAACGCCTTTTGATGCGGCAGAAGAGTTTTACCATGATTTTCTTTTTAACGAAGAATTAATGCTTTATTCTTCAGATAACAGCTCGGAAAATAAGAATGACAGTTATATTGTTCCCGAAGAAATTGATGCGAATAAAGTTTGGCTATTGGAAGAAGGGAATTGCCTTAGAAAACAATTTGAAAATATTTGTAACCTGAAAGAAAATCATCTCAAGCCTCAGAATCTTGAATTTCAGGCTTCTAATATCAATACACTTTTGCAGATGGTTGATAAAATCGGCGGGATGACCATTATTCCTGAACTTGCGATTGATCAGTTTTCGTCGGAGCAGAAAAAGAATGTGATCCGTTTCAGAAAACCATTTCCCTATCGTGAGATTTCATTAATCTATTATAAGCCAACTTATAAGCAGAAAATCCTGGATGAGATGTCAAGTTTTATCAAAGATTCTTTAAAAGGTAAAATGGGCTATAACCAAAATCCTGAAGATTATATTAATGTTTTGCCTCAATAGTTTTTTTTCGGGAAAATTATATTAAATTTGCAACTGAATTTTAACGAGGAAAATTTTGACTGATTGCAACCTCCATAAAAAATGCTAAAACAGAATTCTTTTTTGGCAGCGGTTCAGTCTTCTTTATTTCTCCATTATTTTTTTTATAAATTACAGAAGAATGCCTTATTTATTTACATCAGAATCCGTTTCCGAAGGACATCCGGATAAGATAGCAGACCAAATTTCAGATGCGCTGATCGATCATTTTTTAGCCTTTGACCCCTCTTCAAAAGTTGCCTGCGAAACGCTTGTAACGACAGGACAAGTTGTTTTGGCCGGAGAAGTGAAATCTGACGCATATCTTGATGTGCAGACAATCGCCAGAGATGTCATCAACGGAATCGGATATACAAAAGGAGAATATATGTTTAACGGAGATTCCTGCGGAGTAATCTCTGCTATTCATGAGCAGTCTCCGGATATTAATCAGGGCGTTGACCGCGTAAAACAGGATGCAGATTTTGAAACCAGAGCCAATCTTCAGGGTGCAGGCGATCAGGGAATGATGTTTGGTTACGCAACCAACGAAACCGAAAATTATATGCCGCTTGCTTTAGACTTGGCGCATACTATTTTGAAAGAGCTTTCCGGGCTCAGAAAAGAAAATTCTGCCATTAAATATCTGAGACCCGATGCAAAATCTCAGGTAACAATCGAATATTCTGACGATCATAAACCAGTGAGAATTGATTCAATTGTAGTTTCTACACAACACGATGATTTTGGGAGTGAAGAAGCAATGCTGGCTAAAATCAGAAAAGATATTATCGAAATACTTATTCCTAAAGTGAAAGCGTCTCAGAAACCTGAGATTCAGGAATTATTTAATGATGAAATTAAATTCCATATCAACCCGACCGGGAAATTCGTGATCGGAGGTCCTCACGGAGATACAGGACTTACAGGAAGAAAAATCATCGTTGATACTTACGGCGGAAAAGGCGCTCACGGTGGTGGAGCATTTTCCGGGAAGGATCCTTCAAAAGTAGACCGAAGTGCAGCTTATGCAACAAGGCATATTGCTAAAAATCTTGTAGCAGCAGGAATTGCAGATGAAGTTTTGGTACAGGTTTCTTACGCAATCGGAGTTGCTGAACCTTGCGGATTGTATATCAACACTTACGGAACTTCAAAAGTAAACTTGAGTGACGGAGAAATTTCGGAAAAAGTAAAGAACATTTTTGACCTGAGACCCTATGCAATAGAGCAGAATCTGAAACTAAGAAACCCGATCTATCAGGAAACCGCTTCTTACGGGCATATGGGAAGAGAATATTATTCAGGAAGCAAATCATTCAAGAAAGCAAACGGAGAATTGAAAACCATTGATAATCTTGAATTTTTCACCTGGGAAAAACTGGATAAAGTGGAAGCTATCAAAAAGGAATTCCAACTTTAGCCACAAATTTTATAAAATTTTGAAAACTGCTTTTTCTCCGGATAAGGCAGTTTTTTTATTTTCTATTTTCACTTACCTTTATGCCCGAAAAGTTTTCAAAAATGAAAAAAATATCCATCCTAATCATTCTATCCCTTTTTTTCAGTATTCAAAAGATGAATGCGCAGCTTACGGTTCATAAAATGCTGAACGTGGGGTACGTTTATCAAAACCAAAGTTTTGGAGAAGTTGGCGGAAGGCTGCTTTTTCTCAACAATGATGATGTGATTTATCGTTTTGGAGCCTCGGCAATGATGGGAGCTGTACAATCCGATTTCGCAATTTTGCCTAAAATTCAGGGAGATATCCTGCTGAATTTTGAAAGAAATGTAGATTTATATCATTCTTATTACTTTTTAACAGGTGCGGAAGTTACATCCAAATATGTAGCACCAAAAATCGGGGTTTCACTTTTCGGAATTTTAGATTTATCGGGCGGTTATGCTTTTTCTTTTAATAATAAAGGAATAAACGGTAAAAAATTAGAGGGGTTGAATATCAATTTTACACTTAATATTCCTCTAGTCCTGATAAATGATCTCTCTAAATAAAGAAAATTTTAATTTTTTTTAAAAGAATTAACAAAGTATTAACTTTTTTACTATTTTTACCACTCTAAAATCAAGCTATAGAATAAACTTTACTTTATTATCAAAACGCAGAAGCCTTTTTTTTCGGATTGTCTCTAATCTGGGGAAAATATTCTGTAGATAAAGTAAATTTTATGAAAACCTACTCCGACAGCGAATTAATTTCCCGATACAACAAAGGCGACGAGAAAGCACTTTCTAAACTTATAGAAAGACACCAGAAAGATTTATTTACTTTTATTTTTTATAAAATAATGGATGAAGATCTTGCGAATGACGTATTTCAGGATACTTTTATGAAGATTATCGTCACTTTCAAAGAAAACCGCTACAACGAAGAAGGAAAATTCATCATCTGGGCAAAACGCATAGCGCATAATCTTATTATTGATCATTTCCGTCTTAAAGCCAAACACAATAAAGTTTCGGAAACTTCTTTTGACAATGAAGAGTTCTCCATTTTTGACCTTATTTCCGAAAAAGAAGAAAATATTGAAGAAAGATTGATCAGCAGGCAAATCAACGAGGATCTGCTGAAAATGCTGCATTATCTTCCTGAAAACCAGCAGGAAGTCATCAAGCTCAGGTTTTTTGACGGGCTCAGTTTCAAAGATATTGCGGAACATACTGATACAAGCATTAATACAACTTTGGGAAGAGTGCGGTATGCGCTCATCAATCTCCGCAAAATTATGGAGGAGAATAATATAATTTTAACAAGGTGATACAATATTTTTTTTCTGGTTTCGTTTTTTAATAAATCGATACCGCCTATGAAAAAAAACAACACCCTCTCTGTTAAAGTTTTGAAACCCAAAAAACAAACGATCGATTTCTTGCTGAAGTTTTCCAAAAGTATTGCAGTTGTAGAAGCTGCCGGAAAAAACTTCGTGGTTTCCAAAAACTGAAAAAACTTTATTTTTAACTAAATTTGTGCCCTATGAAAAACATTCGGCACATTTTTTTTGATCTTGACAATACACTTTGGGATCATCGTAAAAACGCTTGGCTTACTTTGAAAGAAATATTTGTCCGTGAAAAAGTAAGAGAAAACCATCAGCTTAATTTTGAAGAATTTCATAAAGAATATTTTACCATTAATGAAAATCTTTGGGCGCAAATCAGGGACGGGAAAATTGATAAAGAATACCTCAGAAAGCATCGTTTTTATGAGTCTTTCCTTTTCTTCGGAATTGATGATTTTGAGCTTTCACAAAGGTTTGAGCACAACTTTCTGGATGAAATCCTGAATTATAATGAGCTGGTTCCCGGAGCATTTGAACTTTTGGAATATCTTTCAGAAAAAAAATACCATCTGCATATTCTTTCAAACGGCTTTCATGAGGTAACCTACAGAAAAACAGAGCTTTCCGGGATTAAAAATTATTTTAAAACCATCACAAGTGCTGATGAAATAAACATTCGCAAACCACAGCCTGAAATTTACCAATATGCACTTGATAAAGCCAGCGCTTCAAAAGAAGAATCTATAATGATCGGGGATGACTGGATTGCTGATGTGGAAGGAGCGAAATCTTTTGGGCTGGAAGCAATTTTCTTTGATGTTTTCAATGATGATTTTGAAGCTGAAAATATTTATAGTATTAAAAAATTAGAGGAAATACAGGCTATTTTATAAACCCCGGATTTTTAATGAGACTAAAAAAACCTTTCACTTTGAAAGGTTTTTATTCTAATTTTTTGATTGTACCGCCAATTTTCGAGATTTTTTTGGAATTATTTTCATAAATATCGATTGCATAATTCCCTTTTTTAAAATCCTCATTTTTCCATTCGAATTCAACCTTTTGGGTTTCTCCTTTTACATAATCAATGTAAACTTTGTCGGAATATCGCACGGGTTTTCCGTCAACTTTTATAATTCCCGGAGTTCTGTTTTCAAACACAGCAAGACTTCCGTCAGGTTTATGTACAGCAAAATAAAGTTCTTTTTTTCCGGAATTTGTAATCAGAGTCTCATTGATATCAAAACTCATTTTTACCTTATCTATTCTTGAAGCCCTGTCGGTTTCAATTTCTTTCCCATTGCTTTTAACCCTGTATCCGGAAAGCAAAAAATTTGAAAGCGAAAGGTTTGATGCGTAGCTTAATAAGTTACTTTTCCTCTCAGACTCATTTTTTTCGTAAACATAACGTACGCTTATTTCTTTTTTCTGGGCTTCCAGATCTTTGATTTTGTCGCTCAGATTTACAATTTGTTCTTTGTTTTTAGAGCTTTCGATGGCAATTTGCTGGGTTTCTGATTTGAGATGATTCACCTGCTTTTTGTATTCTCCAATTACATTCATTGAGATAGAGTGCATCAGCTCTTTTGCTTCTGCCAATTCATCTTCGGTCAGCACGCTTTTGTTCAGCAGTTCTTCAATTCTTTTTTTCTGTGCAGAAATAAGAGTATTGCTGCTGTCTACGATATTGAGGTTAAGTTCAAGATCTTTTTTCATGAATTCATAATCTTTCTTGAGATCATTGACTTCCTTTTTTACCTCGGATTTACTCATTTTAGGAACAACATTTTTATATGCAATATATCCTAAAAGTGTAGCGCTTACGAATGATAGTATGAAGATTAGCTTTTTTTGCATCACTTTTTTGTTAAATCGTTTTACTTATACTCCTAAGCTCTCTCTCACTCTCTGAATGGTTTTATGAGCGATTTGCCTTGTTTTTACAGCTCCTTCCTGAAGCTTTACTTCCAATTCGTCCAAATGGTTCATATAGTAATTGAACAATTCACGCTCTTTTGCAAAACGGGTAAGAATAAGGTTCAGGAGTTCTGTTTTAGCGTGTCCGTACCCGAAATTACCGGCAAGATATTTTTGTCTTAATTCCTCTGTCTGTTCAGGTGTTGCGATAAGCTCGTAAATCCCGAATACCTTGTCTGTTTCCGGATCTTTTGGTTCTTCAAGAGATTTAGAATCCGTTTCAATTGACATTACTTGCTTTTTCAGCTGTTTTTCCGGAAGGAAAATATTGATAATATTCCCTCTGGATTTTGACATTTTCTGCCCGTCGGTTCCGGGAACATATTTAGTATCTTTCTGCAGTTCGGCACTAGGAAGTACAAAGACTTCTCCCATTTGTCTGTTGAATTTTTCTGCAACATCTCTTGTGATTTCCAGATGCTGAAGCTGGTCTTTTCCTACAGGTACAATTTCTGCATCATATAATAAAATATCAGCAGCCATCAGAATAGGATAGTTAAACAATCCTGCATTGACATCACTCAGTCTGTCTGCTTTATCTTTGAAAGAATGAGCAAGTGTAAGTCTCTGAAAAGGGAAAAAACAATCCAAATACCAGGTAAGTTCGCAGGTTTCAGGAATGTCGCTTTGTCTGTAAAAATGTGTTTTTTCGGTATCTAAACCACAAGCAAGCCACGCAGCTGCAATCTCGTAAGTATTCTGTTTCAATTCTGCAGCATCTTTGATCTGGGTTAAAGAATGAAGATTGGCGATGAATAAAAAAGAATCATTTTCGGGTTGTCTGGAAAGTTCGATAGCGGGAATAATGGCTCCTAAAAGATTTCCTAAATGCGGCGTTCCGGTAGCCTGGATTCCGGTTAAAATTCTTGACATTTTATATGAATAATAAAATAATGGTTTATTTAATGAAATTCAGCAAAAACTGCTTGGCTGGCAAAATTAAGCAAAAACTGCGATTGTTACACGAGAAAGATTGTTAAAATAGTAAATATGGACTGTTTTTGACGTTGAAAAACTATTTGTTTTTTATAGTTGTTCTTTTTTGATTGAAATTTTTAATGGAGAATTTTTTCCAGAATTAAATTTAACTAGGAAGGGAACTAAGGAATTTTTACCGAAATTTAAAGAAAGCTGATTACTCTATTATAATCTTTTCTCCGCCGAATTTTGGTTCTACACCAAATATAAAGTCCCAAAATACTTTTGCCCTTGCCAATTTTTCACGGGCATTGGTTTTGAAGCCTGCATATCTGTTCACATCTTTTGCATTGTATCCAAAAGCTTCGATCCCGTATTTTCGGGCGAGATAAACTGCGCGCTCATTATGAAATTTCTGCGAAATAATGATGAAAGATTTCTGCCCGAATATTTCTTTTGCCCGGACTACAGAATCTAATGTGCGGAAACCGGCAAAATCTTCATAAATTCTGTCGGCCGGAATTCCGGCTTTTACCAATTCGTTTTTCATATCTTCCGGCTCGTTGTAATCTTTCTGAGAATTGTCACCGCTTACGATAATATCCTGTATTTTTCCGGATTTATACAATTCTGCTGCAGCTTCGATCCTGTTGAAGAAGTAGGCGTTCGGATTTCCGTTGGCGAGCGTTTTTCCTGTTCCGAGCAAAAGCCCTACTTTTTCTTCGGGAAGGTTTGAAATTTCTGATGAAATATAATCTTTTGCAGTGTTTTCAATCGTAAAATTCGACCAGAAAACAAAAAGGGCTGATACTCCAAAGAATATCAGTCCGGTAATGATTATTTTTTTAAAGATTTTCATGAATTAAAATTCAAGGCCGTTCGGAAATGCTTTCTTCCTAAAAATGAACAGCAAAACAGCACCAACTGTGATGGCAGAATCTGCAATATTAAAAATATATTTGAAGAATTCAATATGTTTTCCTCCGATTAAAGGCCAGCTTTCCGGAACCCACCAATCTACAAGCGGAAAATGCAGCATATCGACAACGCAGCCCTTCATAAAGGATGAATACCCGTTTCCGAAAGGTGCGACTTTGGAAACACCTTCATAATCAATCCATCGCCCTACAGATTCATCAAAAACGGTTCCGCTGTCGAAAATCAGCCCGTAAAACATGCCGTCCAGAACGTTTCCGATTGCTCCTGCAAAAATAACGGCCATCGGAATCAGGAGATAATTTGATTTTCCTTCTTTCACCCATTTTCTGAAAAGATGAACCATAAAGCCAATCAGTGCAAGCCTGACGATAACGAGGAAATATTTCCCGATAAGCCCA
Source organism: Bergeyella sp. (assembly GCA_032083825.1). GTDB lineage: Bacteria > Bacteroidota > Bacteroidia > Flavobacteriales > Weeksellaceae > DAMDNI01. Next base: position 25,533 of record DAMDNI010000005.1, read on the forward strand.
CCAAAATGAAAACCGTAAGCCATTCCCGGATTTTCTACAAAAGTCAGTTTGAATCCCGGAAAAACAGGAACGCTCTCACCGAGATAAAAATGAGTTTTGATGTAAAATTTTGAAAACTGATCGAGAAAAAGAATAAGTATGGTAACAAATGCTATTTTTTTCATTACAATCCTTTTGGTTTTGAAGGTTTCCCGATTTTCTGGTCTTTTCGGTCGTTGATTTTCTTAATGGTTTTCTGATTGTGAAAAGTATTTCTGGTATGAAATTTTTCGAAACTAATATTCATCTCTTTCAACACGCTTTTCAGAGCATTCAGCTCTGTTGCGTTTTTGGTGTGTACAATGATTGATTCCATTTTTTTTCTGAATTTTTCTCTCAGTGTTTGGAGAGCTCGTCTAATTTTTTTCTTTCTTTTTCAGTTAAATCCTTCATGCCGTTTTCCCCGATTTTAGAAAGAAGCCTGTCAATTTCTTTTTGGCGGTTTGCTCTTTCGGAATTGTATTGGTCGTCAATGGTATAATTTTTCTCTGGATCTGGCAAAAACTTTTCTTTCAGATCTTTCCGGAAAAAAATACCCAATAAAATGATGATCAATAAGATAAGAATAAGCGTTTCCATAATTGTATAATAAAAATGTACAAAGTACAAGGTATTGGTTTTATCTCAACACATTATACGTTGTACATTTTACTGGTATCGTGTACAATTTTATCTCTGCATATTTTTAGCTTCAATGCTCAGTGTTGCATGAGGAACTGCCATAAGCCGTTCTTTTGGAATGAGTTTTCCGGTAACACGGCAAATTCCGTAAGTTTTGTTTTCAATACGGATTAAAGCGTGTTTGAGGTCACGGATAAATTTTTCCTGTCTTCCTGCAAGTATGGCGTTTTGCTCTTTGCTAAGAGTTTCTGCGCCTTCTTCAAATGCTTTGAAGGTTGGGGAAGTGTCATCGGTACCATTATTCTGGTCGTTGATGAAACTTTCATTAATGAGAGCCAAGTCTTTCTCTGCTTTCTCTATTTTTGTCTGTATCAGTTTTTTAAATTCCTGCAAATCAGCATCGTTGTATCTTACTCTTTCGTCTGCCATAGTTTTTAACTTGTTAATTTCGGGAGATGTGTTAATGCTTCATTATGATTGCAATCAGCAATTTATCACATCGTCATATTTTATTAATATTCACTTTGAAATTCACATTATCAATGTCAATTTCGTTAAAAATTGCGAGTGAATTTACAAATTCTATTTTATTGCACAATACTTCCGCAGAAATATATGCTTCATTGTTAGTAAGTTCTTGTTTAAAAGGGCAGGATTCTTCCAATTCGATTGAAATTCTGTCTGTTAAATCAAAATCTTTCTCTTTTCTCAAATTCTGAACCCTGTTGATGAATTCTCTAGCAATTCCTTCTGACTTCAATTCGTCTGTCAGTGTCAAATCTAATGCTACAGTTATTTTTCCTTCGCTGGCCACTGTCCATCCCGGAATATCTTTTGTAAAAATTTCAACGTCTTCTGTAGTGATTTCGTATCCGGAAACTTCCGATTTTCCTGTTTTTTCTAATTCAGAAATTTGTTCAGAAGTGAAATTCGAAATCTCGCCGGCAACCGTTTTCATATCTTTTCCTAATCTCGCACCTAATGTTTTGAAGTTCGGTTTGATCTGTTTTACAATCAGATGTGATGCCTCTTCTGCATTGATGAGTTGTAATTCTTTGACGTTAACCTCTTGTTTGATGAGTTCAGAAACAGCTAATATTTGTTCTTCGGTTTTCTTGTCCAAAACAGGAATCATCACTTTTTGAAGTGGTTGACGAACTTTTACATTTTCTTTTTTTCTTAATGAAAAAACCATCGATGTAATTTGTTGCGCCAAATGTGTTTTCTCTACCAAATCTTGGTCAATCAAACTTTCATCTGCAACAGGAAAATCAGTCAAGTGAACAGAATTTACCAAATCTTTTCCAGTCACTTTGTTCAAATCCTGAAACAATTGATCCATAAAGAATGGCGCAATTGGTGCAGAAAGTTTTGCAACAGTTTCAAGGCAAGTGTATAAAGTTTGATAGGCCGAGATTTTATCTTCGCTGTAATCGCCTTTCCAAAAACGTCTTCTGCACAATCTTACATACCAATTTGATAAATTATCATTCACAAAAGTATTGATTGCTCTTGATGCTTTTGTAGGTTCGTAATCTTCGTAGAAAGATTTTACTTCTTTGATGAGAAGATTCAATTCAGATAAAATCCATCTGTCGATTTCTGGACGATTTTCAACGTTACTTTCAAGATATTTGAAACCGTCAACATTCGCATATAGAGCAAAGAAAGAATACGTGTTATAAAGTGTTCCGAAGAATTTTCTTCTCACTTCATCAATTCCTTCAATATCGAATTTCAGGTTTTCCCAAGGATTCGCATTGGAAATCATATACCAACGCGTTGCATCTGGGCCATAAACGGCTAAAGTTTCAAATGGGTCAACTGCATTTCCAAGACGTTTGGACATTTTTTGTCCGTTTTTGTCCAAAACCAGACCGTTAGAAACCACATTTTTGTAAGCTACAGAATCAAAGACTGCAGTTCCGATTGCGTGCAAAGTATAGAACCAACCACGGGTCTGGTCAACACCTTCCGCAATGAAATCTGCCGGGAAAGCTTTGTTGTTGTCGATTAATTCTTTGTTCTCAAATGGATAATGCAATTGCGCATAAGGCATCGAACCTGAGTCAAACCAAACGTCGATAAGGTCGCTCTCACGCTTCATTTCTTTTCCGGAATCAGAAACCAAAATGATTTTGTCAACCACGTTTTTGTGAAGGTCAATCAAATC
>DAMDNI010000006.1:0-5829 GCA_032083825.1 Bergeyella sp.
CTTAATTGAGGAATTAAAAGCATAAATACACGCATAAATTATGAAATTAAATTTATTACTAATGATGTCTTTGCCTGTAGCAATATATGCGCAAAGCAGTAATTCTGTACCTTCTAAGGAAGATTATCCAAACACATTCTCCTCAGGTTCGGCGAATGTGCAGAAATTTGATAATCAATCCAGAAGGTTCAATGATTGGGCAATCTCAGTCGGAGGAGGAGCTGCATTCATGACATTTTCAGATCTTACTTCTTTCCATGGAGGTGATATCAACTGGGGATGGAATGCCTATGCAAGTCTTGACAAGCAAATTAGCCACACTTTTGGGTTGAGCCTCCAATACCAGATGGGAAAAACCAATCAGAAAGGACAATTACCCGGAGAATTCGGGGTATTAGCAGGTGTAGCTGATGCATGGACAAAGTATCAGCAGATCTCTATTTTAGGAGATGTAAACTTTTCTAATTTATTAAGAAGAGTGGATAATCATTCTAATTACAGATGGTCTCTTCACGGTTATGCAGGGATTGGTTTAATGAGTTATCAAACTCTTCTATTAGATCAATACAACTCAAGATGGAATGACAATCCTGTGAGAATCCCTATTGAGATAGATCAGAAATTTGATATGTCTTCATTCTTTTACCAAGGAGGTTTAGGATTGAAGTATAATGTTTCTAAGCTAATTGATGTAGAGGTAAGAACGATGTACATCAAAAGTGGAGATGATGAATTTGACGGAGGCGGCGACTTGAGCAACGAAGATATGAATCCTACAATTGCTTATAACCTTATCAACGATTCTAAGTCTGATGACATGTTTACGGTAAGCCTTGGGCTTTCTTTCAAATTAGGAAAGCATACTTCTCATCTGGCATGGCATGATCCTTTACAGGAAGCGTATGCAAGAACAAATTCGCTCGAAAATCAGCCTGTGGAATTTGTAGTGTGTGAAAAAGGCGACAATGATAATGACGGAGTTTGTGACGATTGGGACAGACAGCTAGATACACCAGCCGGAGCAAGAGTTGACGGTGCAGGTGTAGCATTGGATATGGATCTTGATGGTGTAATTGATCTTTATGACAAATGTGTTACAGTTCCTGGACCTGTTGAAAACAACGGATGCCCTACAAACACTCCAATTAAATAATTCTTAATAAAAAAATATTACATAAATATGAAACTAAATTTAACAATTGCTGCTCTTGCATTAGCATTACCTAGTGCGTTTTTCGCTCAGGACTCAATTGCAGTATCCTCAGAAGGTTATCCCAATACCTTCTCATCAGGATCTTCAAATGTATCTCCTTTTACACAAGGATCGAAGAGATTCAATGATTGGTCAATATCCGTTGGTGCAGGTGTACCTTTAGTACAATCTTCTGATTTAACATCATTAAAAAACGGAAATGGTAAAAACCTATTCGGATATTCAGCATACATCAGTATCGATAAAGCAATTACTCATGCTTTTGGCTTAAAACTTCAGTATGACAGAGGTGAAACAAGACAAGGATGGTTCAATACAAAAGATCCTATTCCTGCTGCAACTACAGTAAGTGGTTATAATCAGGTTGCCGGAAGAACTCAATATGATGCGATTTCCATTTTAGGAGATATCAATTTCTCTAATCTTTTGAGAAGAGTTGATAACAAATCCCCTTTCAGATGGGCGCTACACGGATACGCTGGTATTGGTACCATTGCTTACAAAGCTTATCAGAAAAGTGAGGAATTAGGAGGTCAAAAATTAATGACTGAAATTAAACCTTTCAAACTAGGTTCTTTCTTCGGACAAGCTGGAGCTGGAGTAAAATACAAAGTATCCAGAAGACTTGATTTAGAAGGTAGATTAATGTATGTTGTAACAGGAGATGATGAATTTGATGGCGGTGGAGATCAATACAGCACTGTAAACAAAAGAGAAGAGCAGATTTCTGACAACTTCTTCAATGCTACTTTAGGTCTTACCCTTAAATTAGGAAAACATCAGTCTCATTTATTCTGGCATGATCCACTTCAGGAAATCTATTACAAACTTGATGTTTTGGCTGACAAAAACCAGGATGTTGAAGTATGTAAAAAAGGAGATGCTGATAACGACGGAGTTTGCGACGATTGGGATAGACAGCTTGATACTCCGGCTGGAGCGAGAGTGGATGGAGCAGGTGTAGCTTTAGATACAGATTTAGATGGAGTTATTGACCTTTACGATAAATGTGTAACTGTTCCTGGACCTGTTGAAAACAACGGATGTCCTACTACTCCTTCCGGAAATACAACAGGAGTTGTAACAGATAATTCAACGATTTTGGAAGGTATTGAATTTGATTTGAATTCTGACAGAATTTTACCATCTAATACTCCAATTCTTAATAACGCGGTAAGCTATATTAATTCTTCTTCAGGATCTTATAAAGTAATCGGAGCTACAGATACAAGAGCTTCTGATGAATACAACCAAAAACTATCTGAAAGAAGAGCAAATAATGTTAAGAATTATCTAATTCAGAACGGTGTACAATCTTCTAAACTGGAAGCAATCGGAAGAGGTGAAAAAGACCTTAAATATCCTGAATGCGAACCAGCTACAAAATGCCCTGAATGGAAAAACAGAGCAAACAGAAGAGTTTACTTCGAAGCTAAATAATTTAAAATTATTATATCTAAAAGCCGCGATCTTTGATCGCGGCTTTTTTTTGTTTTATCATATTCATTGCTTACATTTACTCTGTGAATCCCAGCTTATCATATCAAAATTTAAAAAATGAAGCCCTGAAAAACTTTTGGGGATTTGAACAATTTCGCACACCTCAGGAGCAAATCATTGACAGCATTACTTCAGGAAAAGACACTATGGTATTACTACCAACCGGAGGTGGAAAATCTTTATGCTACCAGCTTCCGGCGTTATTCCTGGAAGGCACCTGCCTTGTTATTTCTCCATTATTGGCATTAATGAAAGACCAGGTTTCACAATTAAAAAACAAAGGGATCGAAGCGGAATATTTATCTTCTGAGCTGGATGAGATTGAAGCAGAAACCATATATTCCCGATGCAGAGAAGGTATTACAAAAATCCTATATATCTCTCCGGAAAGAATTACGAATTCAACATTTTTACAGCATATTGAATCCATTGAAATTTCTTTTATTGCGGTAGACGAAGCACATTGTATTTCAGAATGGGGCCAGGATTTCAGACCGAGTTATCAGAATATCAGCAGATTCCGGAAAGAATTCAAAAATGTTCCTTGTATTGCTTTAACTGCAACTGCTACTCCAAAAGTTTTGGATGAAATAATTTTAAAACTTGATCTTCGCAAACCCGAAATATTTCAGAAAAGTTTTAACCGGGAAAACATCCGCATTATTACGGAAGAAACCGGAGATAAATATTCATACATTGCAGAATTTCTGACTTACAACAAAAACTCAGGAATCATCTATGCAAGAACCCGAAAAGAGACAGAAGAACTCACCTATTTTCTTAAAAAACGTAACATTCAAAATATAGATTATTTCCATGCAGGCCTGCCCTTCAAAGAGAAAAATGCTAGGCAAAAAAAATGGCAATCCGGGAACTTCGTTTTGATTTCTACGAATGCTTTCGGGATGGGGATTGACAAAGAAAATGTAAGATTTGTCATTCATCTTTCAGCCCCTGCTTCAATCGAAAATTATTATCAGGAAATCGGAAGAGCAGGACGCGACGGAAAAGACAGCACTGCTATTCTTTTATGGAATCAGCAGGAAATCAAAAATTTTGACAATATACTTCAGAACCAAATTCCGGACAAAGCAGAATTTCTGAAAGTCATTGCTTATCTCTACTCTATTTTTCAGATTGCGGATCTTGATATTTCGGAAAAAATTCATCAGTTCAATATCCAGAGAATTAAAAATCTGACCAGCATTTCGATTCCGAAGATCAAAAGTATTCTCACTTTTCTTCACAATCAGGAAATTATTTTTTACAATCAGAATAAAACACTTTCTACACTGGAACTCAAAATTCCTTTCGAAGAATATGAAAACCTTGCTAAAAAAGATTCCTATTTCCTTGAACTTCTCATGAGAAATCTGGACGGATTCACTACCCATAAAGTGTATTTCAGCGAACAAAAACTGACACAAAAAATAGGAACAGATCTTCATCTTTTAAAGGAAAGATTCCGGGAACTGCAGCAAAAAAAATATCTCGAATATATTGATGGTTCGGAAGCAAGCATCAAATTCCTTGTTCCGCGTAACGACCGAAGTTTTGAAGGAAAATGGTGGAATCTTTTCCGGCAGATTCAGAAAAATAAAATTCAGAAATGGGAAGAAATGAAATTCTATGTCCTCGAAAATTCCATTTGCAAAAAGAGGATGATTCTTTCTTATTTTGGAGAAAAAAGTTCTAAAAACTGCAACAGCTGCAGTGTCTGCATCAATAAAAATGATGGGTTTTTCAGTACAGATATCGCCAGTGAAATATCTTCTCTTCTAAGACAAAAACCTTCCACGCTGGAAGAATTATTTGTAAAATTAAATTTTCATAAAAAAGAAAAAATCAGGGAAAACCTCATCCTGCTTCTCGATTCCGGGAAAATAAAAATGCTTGATTTCCGCACTTATATTCTTGCGTAAATTAATTCATGGAATTTTATTTCAACCCAGTGTATTTTCTTTTTTCTTAAGAATATTGTTTAAAATTTACAAAAAACATCATACTAAATTCAATATCGAAATATAAATCATTATTATAATACAAATTCATTCATGATTTTATAATAATTATTTTATACAAATTTAAAGTAACACTTGTTTTCAGAGATTTATGATAGGAGTATTTAATGTTTAATTAAATATCTCTTTCAGGAAAGGTAATATGCGGAAATTATCTTTAGCAATTAAAAATTGTAATCTATGAAAAAAATTATTCTCTTTACTTTATTGCTGTTTTGCAAGCTTTCTTTAGCACAGGAACTTTTCCCTTATCTTCAGGCTCCTTCCACGTCTTCCATGACGGTAAGCTGGAAAACAGACTCAAACAACGAATCTATTGTAGAATACGGAACTTCAGAAAACCAACTGAATCTCGTATTATCAGCTTCTGCTAAAGTATTTTCCGATACAGGCTATCCTGCAAACTATTACTACCATACTGTAAAAATAGAAGGGCTTCTACCGAACACCAAATATTATTACAAAGTAAAAACAGGTGCAAAAACATCCATTGTTCATTCTTTCAAAACATTGCCTTTGCCAGGACAGGCAGCTACAGAAGACGGGCATCTAAGATTTCTTGTTTTGGGTGACAACCAAATGCGGGATCTGCCAAGATTTGATTCTCTTGTATCGGCAGCAAAAAGGAAGATTGCAAAATTATGGGGCTATGATAAAGAGCCTTCAGAAAATATTGCAATGACTGTAATGGTGGGAGACCAAGTAGATGTAGGGACATTGGATCATTATGAAAATGTACACTTCAAAAAAAACAGGAAACTTTCTGGGCTGCTGCCTACACAAACTCTTGTAGGAAACCACGAAACGTACGGAACTCTCGGAATGCAGGCCTATTACGATCATTTTGTTTTAGATGATCTCTCTTATAAAGGTATCTCCTCCAGTTCTGAAGCCTATTACGCAAGACAGGTAGGAAATGTTCTTTTCTTATGCTTTGATACAGAACATCCGAGCAATGCGCAAATTGCCTGGCTTAATCAGGTTTTGCCTTTGGCAAATCAGGATTCAACTGTAGAATGGATTGTTTCTTTAGGCCACCGCCCTTATCAGGCAGAGCAATACGTGGGAGATATTTCAACTTGGATCCGAAATACA
>DAMDNI010000006.1:5839-20213 GCA_032083825.1 Bergeyella sp.
AATACAGTAATGCCAATCCTCAATACGTCTGACAAACATATTCTGCATATCGGGGCACATCATCACCTTTATCACAGAGGACAGCTCAAAAATTTTCCCACTTATCAGATTATTTCAGGAGGTGTAGCTTGGGATCAGTATTGGGGAATGGCAACAGAGCAGGATTTTGATGATGTGCAGAAAACACTTTCCAACTGGATGTATCAGATTATTGATGTAGATGTAAACAATTCTTCATTCAGTGTAGAGTCATATTCCATCGGAAGTATCTATGAATGGAAAGACAATGTATTAATGGATGAATTTCATTACTATAAAAACAAAAATGCTCCCAACACTCCGACAATTCTAAATAACTTTACAGGCCAGAATCTGGAGCTTCCGCTTACCATTGAGAGCAGCCCATATTCTACATCCTCAGATGAATTGTTGAATTCTACAGAATTCCTTCTCTCCAAAACACCAGATTTCAGTATTGTAGAAAAAGATGTTTACAGAGATTACGAAAATCTTTACGGTCCTTTAGGAAACCGTGTGGATGAATCTAAAAATGTAAACGAAGGATTGGATATCACTAAAGCTGTCTTCGAATCCGGGAAGCTTACGAATGGTACTTATTACACCAAAGTAAGACACAGAGACCGCAGTTTGAGATGGTCAGAATGGAGTGATGTAAAATCTTTTACCATTATCAACAGTACCGCTGTAAATACCAAAATAGAAACCGATACCATTGCTTATAAGCCAAATTCACCTATTAAAGTAAGCTTTACAGATACTCCTGGAAATGCAAAAGACTGGGTTGCTCTTTACAAAAAATCCCAGACTCCGGGATCTTCTTCTCCTTCTCAAAGGTGGCAGTACACCAATGGACAAGTAAGCGGAACCATAAATTTTACTGCAGGGCTTTCTACAACAGGGATGTATTATGCAACAATATTTTCAAATGACAGCTACAACGAAATTGCTGACAGAAAGTATTTTTATGTAGGTCCGTTTGTAACATTATCTACCGATAAAAATACTTACGAAACAGGAAGTACAGTAACTTTAAATTTCAGCAATGCTCCTGCCCTCAGCAAAGACTGGATTGGTATTTATAAAGTAGGACAAGTTCCCGGAGAAGTGAATTCCACGCAATGGAAATATGTAACCGGACAGAACGGATCATTTACATTCAATGGTTTAGCAAAAGGATATTATTATGCACAATACCTTTTGGAAGACGGCTATGATACTGTAGGCAACAAGGTTTTCTTTCAGGTTGGCGATGATATTACACAGCTAATGATCAATAAAACGATGTATAATCTTAATGAAAACATTATTGCAACCTGGACAGACGCACCAGGAATTGTAAAAGACTGGATCGGAATCTACCATAAAAACGACAATCCAAATATTGATCCGCTTGTAAGCTATACCTACTTTGAAGGAAAAGCAAGCGGAAGCATCAAAATCCCGGATGCCAATATGCCTAAAGAAGCCGGAGATTATTTTATTGTAATATTTACGAATGACTCTTATAATGAAGTATCCAACCGCGTACAATTCGAAATGGTAGACAGCACTTTGGGAACATCAGCTCCTGACGCGCACAACAACGAACTTCAGGTTTATCCGAATCCTGTAAATAAAGGAGATAAAACCTTTATTAAATCGAAATATCCGATCGACCAGATTGATATTTATGATATGACAGGAAGTTTATTCTATACTTCAAAGAACATCAATAGCCTGAATTATTCTCTTATCAATCAGAGTCTTCCTTCAGGAACATACATTATGAAAGTTCATTCCAATAAATTATATACCGTGAAAATCATAGTGAAATAAACCTAAAACAAAATATCAAATAAAACCTGCTTTCGAAATTTCGGAAGCAGGTTTTTTTTATTCAAATCTTTAATATTTTATTTATTTTTGAAATAATTAAAATGATTCAGCAAAATACGGATTTCATTAAATTCAAATTCCTTCGGAAGCGCATTTTTCCATTCTGATAAAGTAGAAAAATCAGGATTTTCTTTAAATAGTTTTTCAAAAGTCGCTATTTTTTCTTTTGCCACTACTCTTTTAATATCCAGAAGCCCCTGTTCTGCAAATTTTGCCAAATGGCCGAAAATCGTTTCGTTCACTACGCCACGTTCTTTTGCAATTTCCGGCACCGTTTTCCCTTCCTCAAAAAGCTGAAAAGTGATGACATGGCTTGGGATTTTTGCAATTTTGTTGGAAATTTTTATATCATTTTCCTCATTAAAAAGTTTGTTTTCCAGAAGATGGACTCGTTTAAGATCTTTCAGATAATCTTCAATATCATCAATGAAAACACGTATTTCTTCGTTATATTGCTTCAGACCTTTGATGCCTTTGGTTTCTGCATAGAACTGTTTCAGTTCTTCAAATATTTTCTCATTCACATTTTTGAAAAAGAAATTGACAGCTCCGTTGGCTTTGGTCTCAATTTCTGCCCATTCTTCCTTTCCTTCAATGAATTTTTTAAGCTTTTGAAACAAAATCTTCTCAAACTTCTGGTAAATATCGGCAAGGCTTTGGATTTCTATTTTAAGGATATGATGCAGTTTTTTTGCTTTTTCTTTATCAAGGCTTTTGGCAGAGAGTGCGTAACTGTACCAGTTTTCCAGCATTTCTGTCATCCAGGAAGAATCTACATATCTGAGAACTTTCCGAATAGAATAATCAAATTTTTCTGCCTGAAGAATCTCATCAATCCGTTCGTTTGCATTGGTCTCCGACTGAAAATTTTCGACGCGGTGATCACTGAAAATAACTTCGGGAGTAATTTTTGATTTCAAAACAATTCCTTCCAGAGTTCTGCATCGTGAAAGTGCTACATAGACCTGTCCGGAAGCAAATGATCTTCCGGCATCTATAATCAGACGGTCAAAAGTCAAGCCCTGGCTTTTATGAATCGTAACAGCCCAAGCAAGACGGATCGGAAGCTGCTCAAAACTTCCCAAAACTTCTTCTTTAATATTTTTTTCAGAATCCAGGCTGTACACTTTCTGCTCCCAGACTTCTTTTTTCAGTTTAAAATCTTCTTCACTGCCTTCCATTTTCACCCAGACTTCTTCCTCATCCAAGTGAACAATTTCAGCAAGTTTTCCGTTAAAATATTTGCGTTCCCCGCTTGCATCATTCCGGATAAACATTACCTGAGCACCTTCCCGAAGCTCAATTGTTTCATCATTCGGATATTGTGATTCTTTAAAATCCCCGATGATTTTTGATTTATAAAAATAAGATTTTCCTTTCAGCCCCTGCAGTTTCCTCTGATTGATCTCATCTGCCATCCGGTTGTGCGAAGTCAGATAAACATAAGGTTCGTCTGTTGGCTCAAACTCCGGGATGTAACGTTCGTTCAGTTTATCAAAATCTATTTCATAACGGTCTCCATCACGGATTGCATTTAATATTTTAAGAAAATGTTCATCTTTCTGGCGATAAACTTTTGTAAGCTCAATCGTGATTAACGGCATTTCTTTTAGTGCATAGCTATCAAAAAAAAATGGGGAATGATAATACATTTTGAGAAATTGCTCATCTCTTACAACAGGCGGAAGCTGGTACAAATCTCCGATAAACAGCATCTGGACGCCGCCAAATCTTTGCTGATTTCTGCGAACATGACGAAGCGAAAAATCCATCATATCCAAAACATCAGCACGAAGCATGGAAACTTCATCAATAATAATGATTTCTACTTCGCGAAGAAGCTTCAGCTTATCTTTCCTGTATCTGAAATGCTGCATCAGATCAGAAATATTATTCCCTAAATTCTGATCAATACGTTCCAAGGTCGGAACGAATGTCCGCAGCGGAAGCCCAAACATTGAGTGAATCGTAACTCCGCCTGCATTGATAGCGGCAATTCCTGTTGGTGCAACAATGATATGCTTTTTACGCGTTTTTGAAACAAAATCGTTAAGAAAAGTAGTTTTTCCGGTTCCTGCTTTTCCTGTCAGAAAGATACTGCGGCTTGTGTGTTCGGCTAAATCGAAAATAGATTCATTCATCACTCCAAAAGTACTGAAAAAAGAATTTTAATAAATTTGATAAAGGCAGATTTTTTGCTTAGGTTTGAAAAATTTTTAACGAAAAATGAAAACTGCAATTCCTTTTCTTATCATTATACTCTGCCTGTCATCTTGCTCATCAAGTAAAAATGTTGATACCGAAAACCTTCCGAAAGATATTGCTTTAAAACCTAGAAAGGAAGAAACTCATCATGATCCCATCGTTATCATTGACACCGGAAACGAAACTGTTGTAACACTTAACCAGCTGGAGCAGCTCAACAACGAAATTGAAACTCTTATAAATTCCAAAATGTGTGACGATGCTTCGAAATGGAGAATATCACCTTTAGGAGCAAAACCTTGTGGCGGGCCAACGTCATATATCGCTTATCCGAAAGAATTGGAAAACGAAGTCATGAATAAAATTACCAAATACAATTCGATGAGCGCTTTATACAACAAACAGAACGGCCTGATGTCTGATTGCGCTCTTGTACCGCCTCCTTCCGGAATTAAATGTGAAAACGGAAAACCAGTTCTGGAAAAAGCAAAACCAAGCAAAGATATTGTCGAGATTGAATAAGATTATTCTTTATACCATGAAGAGTATTTCACATAATTATTAGCAATTCTGTTAACCTCTCCTTCCAAAAGATCAGCAGAAATATCTTTAATTTTACGTGCAGGAATCCCACCCCAAACTTCTCCGGATTTGATATGGGTTCCTTGTGTTACTAATGAGCCTGCACCAATAATAGAATTTTCTTCCACAAGGCAATCATCCATTACAATAGCTCCCATTCCGATCAATACATTATCATGAATTGTACAGCCATGAACTATCGCATTATGCCCGATAGAAACATTATTCCCGATATTCAAAGGATATTTTTCGTAAGTACAGTGAAGCATGACATTATCCTGAACATTGACCTTATTGCCCAGTTTAATATAATGTACATCGCCCCGGATTACAGCATTATACCAAACGCTGCAGTCTTTTCCCATTGTCACATCTCCGATAATTACGGCAGTTTCTGCTAAAAAAGCATTGTCGCCAATTTGCGGTGTCTTTCCTAAAAGTGTTCTTACAATAGCCATATTGATAAATTCTAAGGGTTAGATTCGGATTTATACCATCAGATTCTTGCTGCAGCCCGGGATTCCGAATTGTAAACGTCTCAAATAATTTTAATAGTAAAAATCTAATATCCAAGACCAGCCATCCAATTTCTTATCCGTAATTTTGTACATCAAATTTAATCATAAAATGCGAGAAATACATATAAAAGCAACGGCAAATCCTAAAGTCATGAAATTTGTGGCGGATTATACGCTCATTCCCGGCTCATTAGAATTAGACCGTGATTCGGACATTTCAGAAATCCCGATTGCTCAGGAATTGTTTAACTATCCTTTTGTTTCCAAAATTTTCATTACAGCAAATTTTATTGCAGTTGCAAAAGAAGATACAGTAGAATGGGATGTGGTTTCTGAAAACCTCAAAAATAGCATTGAAGACGAATTATTAGCAAATCCAAGGATCTATCTTCAGAAAAGAAAGGAGCTTTTTCCTATTTATGCTGAAATGACTCCAAATCCGGCTGTAATGAAATTCGTTTCATCCAAACTGATTATTGACGGATTCGTAGAAGTAAAAAACAGGGATGAATCTGAGCAGGTTCCTTTGGCAAAAGCAATTCTGAATGAGTTTGAATTTGCAAAAGAAGTTTTTATTTCAGACAATTTTGTAGCCGTTACCAAAGATAATTCAGTAGAATGGCACGAAGTGATGATGTCTGTAAGAAGTCTTATCGCAGATTATTTGCAAAATGGAGGAACTGTCTCTAACATAGAGCCTCAGCAGCACGAAAATCCTGTTGAGAAAATCATCAATAGAGAATATACTGATACCGAACAGAAGATTTCTGATATTTTGACCGAATACGTTGCTCCTGCAGTAGAAAACGACGGAGGGAAAATTTCTTTGATGGAATACGACCAAGAAGGGAAAACCGCAAAAATGCTTTTGCAAGGTGCATGTTCCGGGTGTCCGAGCTCAACAGCCACGCTTAAAAACGGGATTGAAAATATTTTGAAACAGTTTCTTCCTGATCTGGTAGAAAAAGTAGAAGCAGTGAACGGATAAATTAAGGTAATTCTTAATTTTAAATTTTCGGAAATATGATCTGCAAAAAAACATATTTGTAAAATTATTTTTATAAAAACAGGGGGTTACATTCTAAAAAAAGTATTTTTTTCATCGAACACCCCCTATTTTAAATCACATTCAATATTAACTCAATGTTAATTTTAAAATTTAACCCCTATTTTTATAGGGGTTTATTTGTTTGTAAAAATATTTTTTCTACATTTGTCCTATGAAAATGAAGGGGTATTCATTAAAAAAGCCAAAACTATGAATGCGAGCATTGAAATATTAAAAAGAAAAATCGAAAATCTTAGTCCGGAACTTTTAGAAAAGTTATCACGAATGGTTGAGAATTTTGAATTTCAGAATACGATTTCAGTTCCGCAGTTTCAAATGGAAGAAGTGTTGGATCGTTTGAATTTTCATCGACAGAATCCAAAAACCAAACTTGATTTCTTTGAAAATATCAATGATTTGGAAAACAGTTTTGCATGGTGAAAATACTTCTTTCATCAATTGCAAAAAATGACATACGTTTATTGATGAGGGTTTTCAATGCAGAAGAAAAAGGAAAAGGAAAAATATTTTTGGAAGAATTGAAAGTTTTTATTTCAGAAATTTCCCATCATCCGGAAACTGCTGACACCCAGTATAATGAAGTAAACGTGATTAAAATGTCAAAATTTCCGGCCCACATCCATTATATTGTGGATTCGGAAGACAGCCTGCTGATTACAGCAGTCTTTAAAGAGTAAAGGATTAATGTTCATAAAAAGGGGATTTGTTTGAGAGAGAGGATTAATATATTATTAATTCTCTTTCTTTTTTTTATTGAACTGCCGTCCTGTATTCTCCATAGCCAATCAGGCCATCATAATTTCTTCCGAAAGGGGTATAATACATAAAGGCCTGATAAAGATTCTCAGTCTGCCAGAAATTTCCGTTGATTTCACCGTAATTCAAAGTTCCGTCTTCATTTTTAGTTGCGAGGATATAATTATAAAAACCCTGCTTCATAAAAATTCTCGCAATATATTTTTTCGCCTGATCATCATAAAACATCTGGCTTTCTTTGCTAGGGGTATAAGCATTGAACATCCCCAGAACATAAATATCCTTATCTGTTTTTTCGGAATCCAAAGCAAAATATACCCATGAATAATCGCCCTCCTTATCTGCATCACGCTCAATACCCAAATCATTCCGACGGAAATAGAAAGCTCCGTTCACATCAGGCTGATACTGGTAATTCATCGGATACGCCCAAACCGGAAAAAGATAAGTATAGTTGACACCATCGATATTTTCTGCACCTTTCACCATATCAAAAGGCTGTTCAATAATTTTATTATCAAAGTAATAAAATTCATTATTACCCGGAAAAGCAAGATTCAGCTGCTGAAAAAGCATTTTGTTTCCTAAAGTCGAGCTCGGCCTCTGATTATAAATGCCCATTCCCCAATTGTTATTTTGAATAACATTTAATGTTATGCTATTGGCCACATTCATCAAATTTTGACCGTTCCCCACAGCCTGCACCTGTATTCTCTGATTAAGCTGAGGCTGTCTCGCATCAGAAAAACGGGAAATTTCAATCCCTAAAGAAACACCATCTTCAACTACACAAAATCTTCTGGTAAAAAGCGGTTTTTCAGGAGAATCTTTGTAAACGACAATTTCGAAATTTCCGGAGATTTTAGGCTGAATTTTACTATTCGGGAATACCAGTTCATAATGTGTATATTTTTGATATGTATTGAACGAATACTGGAAATTATTGATCAGATCATTAAGACTTCCGCTGGCAAATTCCGTAAAAAAAAGCCCGTCATCCTGCCATTCACGATTATAATGCTTTATGGTATATCTGTAAATCTGCGAAGAATTGGAAAGATCATCGAATCTCAGGACAAGCTGCTGATTCAAATTAATTACCGGCGTTTCGTCATTGGTCTGAGGATTAAAAAGCTGGATGCCTTTAATCTGCTGACCAGAAACCTGCGCAAACAAAAGAACGAAAAGAAGAGAATAGATTTTCATATTTACGAAGATAAGATTTTAACAAAGATGAACAAAGCTGGAATTTGTAAATTTGCGATACAAAACTTTTAAAATGTTTCATTTACAGATTTTCACATTTAACATCGCTTCCGAAAATACTTATATTCTTTACAACGACAAAAAGGATGCCTGGCTTATTGATCCCGGAAATATGGATGAAAAGGAAACCTCAGCGATTGGAAATTTTATCAAAGAAAAAGAATTGAAAATCACGAAAATTCTTTTAACTCATGCACATATTGATCATGTTTTGGGTTTGCAATGGGCTTATGATACTTTTAAGATTCCTATAAATATGCATCCGGAAGACAAAGAAGTGCTGGATATGCTTCCTATGTCCGCTACTCGTTTCGGACTTTTTGTGAAACCTATAAATGCAGAAATTCAATATATTAATGAAAATGACGAACTGGATTTTGATGGGGAAATCTTCAAAATTTATCATGTTCCGGGGCATTCTCCCGGAAGCATTGTTTTTCATAGTGAAAATCAGAAATTCATCATTTCAGGAGACGTGCTTTTTGAAGGAAGCATCGGCAGAACCGATCTTTTCAAAGGGAACTACGAGCAATTAATCGAAGGCATCAAAAGTAAACTTTTTACTCTTGACGAAGAAACACAGGTTTTCAGCGGACATGGAAATCCGACAACAATTGGTTTTGAAAAAAATTATAATCCTTTTTTCAAGTAAATTAAAAATCCATTTCAGATATTGAAATGGATTTCTATTTTATGGAGCTTGAACAACTTTAATAATTCCCTGTGTTGTATTGTCAAGTATAAATATCAAGTTAGGCTGCGTACTGTAACTTCTGACCTCACCTACGTTTTTGCTGTATTTCACTTCCAGAGTGTCATTTTTTTTCTCAACAGAAACCGGAAGAAGATCTACCCTTTTATCTGTCAGAGAATCGACAATTGCTACAACATAACTTTTAGAAAAATCAATACTGGTAGGTTTTCCGTCTTTTCCCATTGTTGTTGCCATTCCGAAAATTTTATCAAATGCTTCCTGAGAAGTAATCGGGTTCTCAACACTTCCGCTAAAATTATTTTTAACAAAATAATTGCTCGCTGTCTGATACGTGATTTTGGATTCCTTCAAAACTTCCTTCTCTTTTGTATTGCATGAAGAAAGCACAAGACCAATTAAGATCAAAAAAAATAGGCTTTGGATTTTCATAGTATTTTAGTTTTAGGTTATTTGTATTCCATTACTTCCATTTTATATTGCAGCCGATGCTAGGTTTTTGCAATTCTTCCTGAACTTCACCTGCAAGAAGGTTTTCAAAGGCAATAATAAGATCTTCTCCTGTAACTTCTTTTGTATTTCCCGGCCTTGAATTATCCATTTGACCTCGATAAATAAGATCGAGCTTTTCATCAAAAAAGTAAAAATCAGGAGTACAGGCCGCATCATAAGCCTTTGCAATAGCTTGGCTTTCGTCATATAAATACGGGAAATCAAACTTTCTTTCAATCTGAAACTCAATCATTTTTTCCGGAGAATCTGCAGGATACTTTTCTACATCATTTGCGTTGATGGCAATGAATTCAATCCCTTTTTCCTGGTAATCTTCGTACAATTCCGACAATTTATCAATCACATGCAGGACAAAAGGACAATGGTTGCACATAAAAATCACGAGTGTCCCTTTTTCACCTTTGAGTTCTTCCAAGGTTTCTGCCTGGTTGTTATGGGAAGGATTCGGAAGCTCAAAAAAAGGTGCTTTTGTACCTAATGCAAGCATATTAGAAGGAGTATTTGCCATTATATTTTTTTAATAAAATTAAAGTTTAATATTCATTGCTGATAACAAAGATAAGGATTCTGAAAACGAATTTTCATAATTTATCCAAGAGATATTTTCTTCATTCCGATACCATGTAAGCTGCCGTTTTGCAAATCTTCTTGAATTCTTTTTAATTTCCGAAACAGCAAAATCCAATTCCCAGTTTCCGTCTATATAATTGAAGATTTCAGTATATCCGACTGTTTTTAGCGAAATTAAATTTTTAAAATCATACAAGCCCTTGACTTCTTCTAAAAGACCATTTTCAAGCATTTTGTCAACCCTGAGATTTATTCTTTCATAAATATTTTCTCTCGGAGCTTCAATTCCTATCCTGATTACATTAAAGTTTCTTTCTTTTTTGGGGACAGAAATCAATTCAGAATATTTTTTCCCGGTTTGCCAGATCACATCAATCGCTCTCAGAATGCGCCTTGGATTATCTTTATCGACAATATTATAATATTCTTCATCGAGATTTTCAAGCATTTGCTGAAGTTTTTCAAAACCTTCATTTTTCCAAATCCCGTTAAGCTTTTGCTGATTTTCTGTGTTGGCTTCAGGCAGCTCATTCAGACCTTCGATAACTGCTTTTTCGTACATCATGCTTCCGCCAACTAAAATAACAATATCGTATTTTTGGAACAATTCTTCAATTTTTGCAAGGGTATCCAGCTCAAACTGCCCGATAGAATAATAATCCTGCACGGAAAGATTTCCGACAAAATGATGAGGAACTTCTGCCAATTCTTCTGCGGAAGGCGAAGCCGTCCCAATTTTCATCTCTTTAAAAAACTGCCGTGAATCACAGGAAATGATTTCTGTACGGAAATATTTCGCCAAATCAATTGCCAGCCGGGTTTTCCCGATCGCTGTAGTTCCGACGATGGATAGTAAGGTTTTCACTGCGTAAAGTTCTTTAATATTTTTAAAATAAAAAAATCGCTTCTTTAAAAAGAAACGATTTGATAGAATATTAAACTGAGAATATTATTCTACAATTTCTGCATCAATAATTTTAGAATTGTTTGATTTTTGTTCTGCTTCCCAAAGTAAAAACTTGTCTACTTCCCGCATTAATTTTGGCAGAGCCAGTGACAAAACTGCCAAATCGTCCATCACACCTATAACCGGAATTGCAATGTCCGGAAGCAGATCAATCGGAGAAATAATGTAAAGAAAACCTAAAAGCGGCAGGATAATATCAAAGGTATTCGTTTTGTAAATCCCTTTTCTCCATAAATTTACCATTCGGAAAACGTCGGGAATCTTTTTAATAAAGCCTTTATGCTTAATTGCTTCTTGAGCCAGATGAATTTTTGAGTATTTCATTTTTAATATAATGTGTTTTTGACAACACATTTATCACAAAATCTGTACCAAATACAAACTTATTTTCAGCGGCTTACGTTATCAATAAAATCATGAACAGATTGGGAATTCCAGTCTTTGGAAGCATCTTCTTTCAGCAGAATTCTCCCGTCTTTATTCAAAAGGAAAGTGGTCGGGAATACTTTGGGCAAAACTTTATCAGAAATTGGGCTTTGAGCGATATATACCGGAACAGAATAATGATTTTCTTTCAGAAATTTTCTCACTTCTTCTTCCTTATCCTGCATTGCTATCAGCACAAATTCTACTTTATCTTTCTTTGAATCGTACAGCTTCTGAATTGTGGGCCATTCTTCACGACAAGGCGGACACCAGGTTCCCCAAAAGTTCAGAAAAACAAGCTTATCTTTCTTTAAGTTTTTGAGATTAGTACTGGAAACATTGATTCCTTTCAAATCAATATCTAAATCGGAGTCGGAAACCGTAATTGCATTTTCAATTTCTGCAACCGGAAAAAACAAATCTTTAATTTTTAGTTTCAGCCCGGGAACAAAGGCAATTGCAGCCAAAACGGCAACCAGAATAAGATAAAATATATTTTTCTTTAAGAAATTCATGAAAATAAATAATAAGATTGGACAAAGTTACAGGAAAAAATTTTTTGAAAATATTATAATTTCTCAAGCAGCTCTTCGATAATCTCTTTTCCTTTATCTTTTGTGTAATAAATCTGAAGATCATTGTGAAAATCATCAGCAGTGTATTCTTCAGGGTTTTCTTTATACTTTTTCAGAAGAGTCATCCCGAATTCCGGACGTGGACCCCAATGAGAAATTACTTCATTGTTTTCATCCAAAATCAGAACGATAGGAATAGACTTCGCTCCATTGGTCAGATAAGAATCGATAAGATCACTCTGATCTCGATAAGCGATCTTTACTTCTGCTTTTTCTTTAAAAAAACCACTCACAACAGGAACAATCATGGAAGCATCTCCACACCAGCCTTCAGAAATGATCAAGAATTTTCCTTTGAAATTTTTATTTGCAAATTTTTCAAGGAGCTCTTCCTGCGGTTTATAAGTTTTGTCTACACGCAGCATCCTTGTAAAACCAAGCTGATAATAATGAAGGTAAAGTTTATCATCCTCGTCAGCGCTTTTTTTGAGTTCTTCAATTTTATTTTCAACATCCTGAAGATATTGCGCATACGAAATAGCGTCAGTCCAGTATTTTTCCATTTTTTTAATTTTTCTGATGCAAATGTGAGATTTTATTCTTTTTTGCGATGTAACAAAAGTCACACAGTATTTCTTAAAATCTTCGTAATTTGTTAATCAAAAATAAGTCCGCCAAGACAAACGCAGCCAGATTTTCCACAATAGGAACAGCTCGTGGCAAAACACAAGGATCGTGTCTTCCTTTGCCTTCCACAGTGACAGAATTTCCGTATTTATCAACACTTTCCTGAGGCCGCAAAATGGTCGCAACCGGTTTGAACACCACTCTGAAATAAATATCCATCCCGTTGGAAATTCCTCCCTGAATTCCTCCGGAAAGATTGGTTTTTGTAGAAAAATCATTATTGAAGAGATCATTATGTTCTTTTCCTGTCATTTTTGCTCCGCAAAATCCGCTTCCGTATTCAAAACCTTTTGCTGCGTTGATATTCAGCATGGCTTTTGCCAATTCTGCCTGAAGTTTTCCGAAAACGGGCTCTCCTACTCCAACCGGAAGATTTTTAATAACACAGGTAATCGTTCCGCCAATTGTATTTCCTTCTTTTTTAATTTCCTTGATTCGCGAAATCATTTTTTCGGCAGTTTCTTCGTCCGGACAACGCACTTCATTGCTTTCCGTTTTAGAAAAATCCAAATCCTGATACGGTTTTTCACAAAAGATATCTCCAACCGAAGAAACGTATGCATTGATTTCAACATTTTTCGGAAGAATATGATTGGCTAAAGCTCCTGCAACTACCCAATTTACGGTTTCGCGTGCAGAAGATTTTCCGCCTCCGCGATAATCACGGATTCCGAATTTCTGTTCGTAAGTAAAATCAGCATGTGAGGGTCTGAAATTATCTTTAATATGCTCGTAATCCTTAGATTTTTGATTCTCATTTTCGATAATAAAACCAATAGGAGTTCCTGTAGATTTCCCTTCAAAAATACCGGAAAGGAATTTTACAGTATCGCTTTCTTTACGCTGTGTTACAATTGCTGACTGACCAGGTTTTCTGCGGTCAAGCTGATGCTGAACTTCTTCAAGATTAAGCTCGAGGCCTGCAGGAAAATTATTTAAAGTTCCACCATAAGCCAAACCGTGGCTTTCTCCGAATGTGGAAAGAGTAAGAAAATTGCCGAGTGTAAACATACCGCAAAATTAGAGAAAAGATTTGAGATGCGGGATTCGCACCGCAGTTTGGAAATAATTAAATTCTTATTCGGTAAATTAATAATTATGTTCTTTCAAAATCTCGGCAAGCTGAAGTTTTTCTTCAGGAGAAAGTTTTTTCCAATGGAAACCGTCTTTTATATTTTCTGAATTTTGCTGAGGAAAAATACCTGCATCAAAATCCTCTTTTAAAAACTCAGGCGAAATCGCAGGAATCGGGACATCAAAGCTGAAAGGATATTTTTCTACAACATTAAATTTCAAATTTCCAATCTGATGTATTTTATATTTTTTCCATTCGAAATAGGAAGGTTTGATAAATTGCTCTTTCTGAAAACCCATCATAAACTGCCCCAATTTAAAACTCGGAAAAACCGCTTTCACAAGATTCGGAAACGACAAAAATCCAAGAAAAAAAATACTTAAAACAGTAAAGCTAAAAAATGATTTTCTGAAATCTGATTTTTGATAAAACAACACAAAAACAATCACAAAAAAAACATCAATAAAAAAACGATATTGTGCTGAAAAGACTAATACCAAAAGGCTTTTAAATAAAACCGCAATACAAAGAACCGAAACAATTTTATTCTTTTTAAT
>DAMDNI010000006.1:20223-26633 GCA_032083825.1 Bergeyella sp.
ATACAAGGTTAAAATGGCTAAACTTACAATAAAAAGAATATGAATTTTAGATTTGATTCCTTTTAAAAAAAACCAGTTTTTGATGTACTGAAAAACTGAAAAATGCTGTATTTCAGAATATTTGTACTGCATATCAAAGGTTTTCTCAATAGCAGTTTGTGAGGATATTTTCAGCAGTTCCGGATTTGGTTTCCATGAAATTCCTAAATCTGCAACCTGAACGGGAAAAATTGGGAAGCCAAAACACCACAGGTTTTTGATAATAAAAAGAATAATAACCAGACCTCCTGAGAATATGAATTTAAAATTTGATTTTAATATTAAAATTGTATGCAGAAAAATGAAAACCGGAAGCCATATCATCGTAGGTTTTATGGCAAAAACCAATGCTGAAAAAGCAAATAAAAAGCAAGAATTTCTGTTTCCTGAAAATATTTCATTTAAAATTATCAATGAAAATATAATGACTGGCAAATCCGGGCTCGGAGTTTGTACAAATAAAAACAAAACCGGAACAAAAAAGAGATGTAGCCATGATTTTTTTTCAAAAATATAAACCAGATAAACCACTAAAATTATAGTATTCATTCTCAGAAAAGGATCTGAAAAATGTGAAAAACCCGCCTGAAAAATATGCCAAACCGACATTTGTCCCAGTAAAAGATCAAGATTCGAAATGCCTTTTACCAAACCGAAACCGGAAATCCATTGAATGGTCGGAATGTAATATCCAAAATGGTCTAAAATAAAAGGAAAGAACGATCCTGAGAATAAAACAACCAAAAATACAGGAACAAAAATTTTATAATTCCCGGAAAAGAAAGTCCAAAATGATTTATAAATTTTAAAATAAAAAAACGAGCTTAACCCAACTAAAATCGTAACAGATTCAACCGCAAAATTGATCGGGATAAAAAAAGCAAGCCCTAACCAAATAAGAGAAATCAGAAAAATCCCGGAAAGCAATTTCCCTGAAAGAGAACTATTAAATCTTCCTAAAAAAAATTCGTTTAATTTCCCAAAACCACTTAAAACAGGCAGCAAAAAAATACACGAAAATAAAATATATAACATAAAAAAAGATTGCCTAAAAATAAGCAATCTCTTTATTAATATAGATATTCAGGAAAACTATTTTACTCTTCCGTCCTTTTTATCCTCTGATCTTCCGATAACGTAACCACCGGTTCCTCCGATAATTCCGCCAACTACTGCACCTGCTCCTCTATTTTTTTTATTAATAATTGCTCCGGCTGCTGCCCCGCCAACTGTTCCGATAATTGTTCCTTTTGCGGCTTTACTCATTCCTTTTTTCTGACTTGCAGTCTGGTTTCCGGAAGAAGTAGCAACCGAACCCGAAGAATTTGGAGTATTATTGACGTAAACCGTTTTCGTTTCGCGTACGACCTGAGGTTGTTTATTCGCTGCAGCAGCTTTTACTTCTGCGGCACTATCTGCTTTTTTCTGCGCTTCATAAGCAATTTTTTCTTTCTCAACAGCTAATTTTTGTTTTTCTATCTCCAGCTGTCTTGCCTGAAATTCTATCTTTTGTTGCTCAAGCGATTTTTCTGATACTTTATCATCTTTTTTGCAAGCTGTCAAAAAAACTACTGACATCAAACCTGCTATTATAATATTTTTCATAATCTTATTTTTTTCGCAAAAAAAATGCTGTCATTTTTTGCTGTTCACAAAAGAAAGTTTCAAGAATAAAGCCATTACAATGTTAAAGGATAGTTAAATTTCATAAATTTTACCTACATCAAATCATTGTATCTCACGAAGAACAACATTGCATATTTATTTTTTTTTGCATAATCTTTTTTTTAATAAATTTTTTACTAGTGTAAAATATTTTTAATGATAAAAATCATATACAAAATTTAAGAAAATATTAACATTCTTTTTTATTTTTACTCATTCTAAATAAAAAGAACAAGTATGAAGTTTAAATTTACCTGGATACTTATCGGAATTGCCGGATTCTCGCAGGCTCAAAACACCAATATTGATAGCCTTAAAAGTGTGATTAAAAAAGAAATTCTGCAGGAACTTAAAACCGAGAAGATGCAGAATACTTCAGAAGAACAAAAAGACAGGCTTTTGAAATGGTCAAACTTCAGCATAAAAGGATATGGAGTTGTAAATTATTACCACTACGGAAGATACGATACCGACACTGGAATACGGGATAAAATAGATGCTGAACGTCTTAATATTTACGGAGATTATCATTTCAATGACAAATTAAAACTGCATACCGAGGTCGAATTTGAACACGGAGGAACAGGTTCTACCATCGAGCTTGATGTTCAGGAAGAATTCGGAGAATACGAACAGGAAATTGAAGCCGGAGGAGAAGTAAAACTTGAACAATTGAATATTGAATACAAATTCAGACCGTATCTCAGTGTAAGAGCAGGAAGATTTAAGGTTTTATTCAATATTGCACAGCGCCTTGATGATCCTGATGAATATTTTACCACTCACAGGCCAGAAATGGAAGACATCATTCTTCCTTTGGGATGGTATGAAAACGGAATAGAATTTTTTGGAAATTTTTTAAAAAACAGATTTTCTTATCGGCTGGCTTTAGTGAATGGCCTTGATTCTTCAGGATTCAGTTCTGCAAATTGGGTGAAAGACGGCTATCAAAACAGATTCGAAATGGTGAATGCCGACAATTTTGCTGTTTTTTCTAATATTGATTTCCACTTCGGGAAAGACAAGCATACCTATGCAGGAGTTTCTTATTACTACGGAAATACCGCTGGAAACAGGCCAAAACCAGATATCGATGTAGATGCATTTGTACAGATTGTGGGAGTTCACGCTACTGTTTTCGAATATCCATTTCGTTTTGTTTCACAATTTATCTATGGTGATCTTCAAAACTCTGAACTCATTTCACGAAGAAACAGAAACCTGCCTTCAGATTTAGGGGTTAAAAAAACACCGGTTGCCAAAAATGTATTAGGATTTTCTGCCGAAATCGGATACGATATTCTTAATCTTTTTAAGAATGAAGCAAAAATGAAATTATATCCTTTTGCCCGTTACGATTATTACAACACCATGCAGGAAACTGCCGGCAGCATTACAGCTAACAAAAGATGGAAAAAAAGCGTGATTACCGGAGGTATAAACTGGTTTGTACATCCCAATGTAATTCTTAAAGCTCAATATGCTTCCCGAACCTTAGGATCTGACAATGTCGACATTATAACCGGAGCAATTGACGGTAAACAGATGGAAAACATCTTTTCTACAGGTATTTCGTTCCGATTCTAAAATTATAAACTCTAAAATAAAATTATATTATGAAAATTTCAATTCAGTATTTAAAATTATTAATGATCGTATTTTTTGGTCTTTTTAGCGTTTCATGTTCTAATGATGACGAGATTCTTCCGGAAGAAGAAGATTATTCCAGCAATCTCACAAACATTACCAATAATGTTATTGTTAAAAATTACGAAACCTTAAAACAAAAAGGCGAAGCCATGTCTGCAGCTGCTGACAATGTTGCCATCGGTAACCAAAGTTCTCTCGACGCAGCTAAAAATGCATGGAAAGAAATGAGAATTTACTGGGAAAATTCAGAAACTACTCTTTACGGCCCTGCAGGTGACGAAATGTTAGGAGTTGACGGAAACATCGATTCCTGGCCAATCGACTTACAGTTTGTCACAAATGTACTTAATGGAAGTACTCCAATTACTGTTAGTTTCATTGCTATTCAGGATGCAAATGGTTTTCATGCTTTAGAATATCTTCTTTGGGGAATTGATGGTCAAAAAACTGCCGATCAGCTTACCAGCAGAGAAATTGAATATATTAAAGCTACAGCCGGATATTTGAAACAGCAGGTAACCGATTTGTATAACGCTTGGAATCCTTCAGGTTCAAATTACGCCGCTAACTTTACAAATGCAAACAGCGGAATTTACCACTCTCAAACCTCAGCATTGGTTCAGCTTGTTGACGGAATGGCTGAAATAGCAAATGAAGTAGGAAGTGGTAAAATGTATGATCCTATGTACAGCAACAACGGAAGCTATTCATTGGAAGATGAAGAATCAAGATTCAGCAACAACTCGAAAACGGACTTTGCCGATAATATCAGAGGAATTAAATATTTATACTTAGGAGATTACCAGACAAGCAGCGGATTAGGGCTTTCTGAAATTGTAGCTTCTAAAAACCAGACTCTTGATACAGAAATCAAAACAGCGATTGATGATGCCGTTGCTGCCATCAACAATATTCCTGGAACATTTACTACAGCAGTACAAAACAACAGACCTCAGGTAGAAAATGCTATTGATAAAGTAAATGCACTTGAAACATTACTGAATTCTAAACTGAAACCTTTTATTAGTGGTTTATAAAATAAAAAATTCCGTTTCCGACTGAGTCGGAAACGGAATTTCTCATGAGATGAAACAATTTCAGATATTATTATTTACCTTGGGAATTTTAGCCTTGTGTTCGTGTGAAGACGATGCGTATTATCCCATTTCCATAGATACTTCCAGAGAATACGCAGGAGGATCAACAACTATTTTCTCTTCCTCCAGCATTGCTTATGGCTCTCCGGCATCCAATATTACAGGCAGCGATTACACTCTACATTTGGAAGGCGACAGAGGTTTTAATTTGGTTTTTGTGACTGCTCCATCAGCTCTTAATCCGGGATTAGGCCCTGTTTATAATAATTCTTCCTGTGTAAGATGTCATCCTTCTGACGGAAGAGGAAGATTTCCTGCGGATATTAATAGCTTTAACAGTTTGCTTTTCAGGACGAGTATTCCCGGAACCAATGCAAATGGAGGACCAGTGGCTGTTCCAGGCTACGGAACCCAGATCCAAAATCATGCAATTCCCGGCTTCGTTCCTGAAGCGTCGTATCAAGTAGTTTGGACAGAAACGGCAGAAGCTTTGGCTGATGGAAGCATAATACAACTTCGTAAGCCAGCCTTTTCCATTAATAATCCTTATCAAAGCGTACCATCCAACATGATGATTTCAGCAAGATTAGGACCTCCTGTTTTTGGTTTGGGGTTATTGGAATATATTCCGGAAGCTGATATTCTGGCTAAAGCTGACGAATTTGACAGCGATGGAGATGGAATCAGCGGAAAACCAAACTATGTATGGAATCCCCTTACCCAACAGACTGAACTCGGAAGATTTGGCTGGAAGGCCAACACTTCGTCTCTACAAGTGCAGGTAGCATCTGCTTTTTATGATGATATGGGAGTGACAAGCTGGGGATTTCCTTTTGATTCTCAAAATGACAATTTGAATGATGATCCCGAAATTCCTAAAACATTAATCGATAAAGTAACCTTCTATTGCAGAACATTGGCTGTGCCCGCTGCCAGAAATGTTTCGGACATAAATGTTAATAACGGCTACCAGATTTTTCAGGAACTCAACTGCAGCAAATGCCATACTCCTCAACAGAAAACAGGATATTCTCCGGTCTCATCTTTAGCTTATCAGACCTTTTTCCCTTTTACAGATATGCTTTTGCATGATATGGGAGATGAGCTTGCGGATAACAGACCTGATTATAAAGCAAATGGAAAAGAATGGAAAACCAGACCACTTTGGGGAATCGGGCTTCAGCAAATCGTTAACGGACATACCGAATATTTGCATGACGGAAGAGCTAGAAATCTTACGGAAGCAATTTTGTGGCATGGCGGTGAAGCTCAGGCATCACGAGATGCGTTTAAAAATCTTTCTTTGCAGAAAAGAAATGATCTTCTCAAGTTCTTAAACTCTCTTTAATTTGATTATAATAAAAGAAATAAACAAAAACTTTGATATTTTCAAAAAAACCAAAAACCCTAAAACATTCTGAACAAATGAATTAGGGTTTTATTATGAGGTACCTAGCGGATTCGAACCGCTGTAGATGGTGTTGCAGACCACTGCCTAGCCACTCGGCCAAAGTACCGTTTATTGGAGTGCAAATATAGTAATTTTTTGAAGAAAGGAAAATTTTTTGAAATCCTTTTTTAGAACAGATTTCATAATCCTTTTACCATCAATCTTAAACTTGCCTGTGTATCAATAACAGCGGTAATTCCAGAAGGATTTAGAAGGATTTTACTCGGCTTCAGGGCGTATACTCTTCCTGACATTTTAAGGCCTTTATAATATTCTTTATTAAAGGTTTCTTCAATACTTTTCTTTGAAGAATCTTCCAGTTCCTGTGTTGGGATTCCGTATTCTTCCTGAATCATTTTCACGATTTTTCCTTGAAAAAGAAAAGTTGCAGTTTTTTGTAAAATATTTTTGGTTTTGAGTTTGAATTTCGTCTCGGAAAGTACAATTTTCCTTTTTTCAGGATCATAAACCGGAATTCCGGAAATAAATGAAGTACCTTCAACTGTGCC
>DAMDNI010000006.1:26643-26993 GCA_032083825.1 Bergeyella sp.
TTCGCTTCGATCATGATTCTTTCTTCTTCACCATATACTTTGATGTCGGTAATTTTAATTTTAGATTTCCCTTCTCGAAAATCAAATTCTTTATTCAAAAACATATTTTTCGCAATTGCCGTAGCTTCTGAAAAAGGAACGTTCGCTGTCGTCTGCAGAAGAAACTTATCCGGAAGGCTCTGTACATAATTGAAGTTCGTAACGGTAGTAATATTCGGAGAAGCAGCCGGTTTCTGCCCGGTAAATGTTTCAGAATAAGTATCAATTCCGATGTTGGCATCAATAGCATCAGCATAGAACGAAAGCGGGGAAATATTCACCGAAAGCGGAGACACTTTCAGCCAGGTATT
>DAMDNI010000007.1:0-7136 GCA_032083825.1 Bergeyella sp.
AGGGGTAAAACCAAAAGCAATTTTGGGAATCAATCCTGGTTCAGAACAGGTAAAATTCACGGCGGAAAGAGACGGATTTTTAGATTCTTTCAGAAAATTTGAAAATGCAAGAATCTTTACCAACGCTTGCGGCCCTTGTATCGGGCAATGGGACAGAGAAGGTGCAGAAAAGGGCGAGAAAAACTCAATCATTCACTCTTTTAATAGAAATTTTGCAAAAAGAGCCGACGGAAATCCGAATACCCACGCTTTCGTAGCTTCACCAGAACTGGTGGCTGCTGTAGCAATTTCCGGAAGGCTGGACTTTAATCCAATTACTGATACCTTAACTAACGAATTTGGAGAACAGATCAAATTAGATGAGCCTAAAGGTTTTGAATTACCATCAAAAGGTTTTGCAGTAGATGATAACGGCTACCAAGCTCCTTCAGAAGATGGTTCTAAAGTACAAGTAATTGTAAATCCAGATTCTGACAGGCTTCAGCTTTTGGAGGAATTTCCGGCTTGGGATGGTTTGAATATTACCGGAGCCTTTGTTTTAATTAAAGCCTTCGGAAAATGTACTACCGACCACATTTCTATGGCTGGACCTTGGCTGAAATATCGTGGGCATTTGGACAACATTTCCAATAATATGTTGATTGGAGCAGTGAACGCCTATAATATGGAAACCAACAAGGTTAAAAATGAATTAACCGGAGAGTACGGGGAAGTTCCTGCTGTGGCAAGAGCATACAAAGCGGCACAAGTTCCTTCAATTGTTGTGGGTGACGAAAATTACGGTGAAGGCTCTTCCCGTGAACATGCGGCAATGGAACCACGACATTTGGGTGTAAAAGCTGTTTTGGTAAAATCTTTCGCACGTATCCATGAAACGAATCTGAAAAAGCAGGGAATGCTTGGATTGACATTTAATGACAAATCCGATTATGACAAAATCCGTGAAGATGATATTATAAATTTCTTGGATTTGACTGAATTTGCTCCGGGAAAATCGCTGACTTTAGAATTTGTTCACAATGACGGAACAAAGGACGTTGTCATCGCAAACCACACCTACAATGAAGCACAAATCGATTGGTTCAAAGCAGGTTCTGCATTGAATTTGATAAAAAAAATGGAAAAAGAAAGTTAATTTCTTTCATCTTTTTATAAAGTAAAACCTCACAAAAAGTGAGGTTTTTTTATTTCAATTTATTGATTAGATACTTTATAGCTTTCTCCAATGATTTATTTAGTTACAAAAACAGTTCTTCCGTTCAGTGGTTGTATCGGACGCGTATTGGATTTTGGAAGATGGTCTTCAATTTCATCAATTTCGTCTTCTGACATCATAATCGGATCTTTGAAGACAATCCAAGTCACATTATCGGAACACGGAGGCGTTGTTAACGACCCATGATAGGTATAGAAATTTTTGTTTTTAGGAAACATTTCTTCCGGATTAAATTCTATATCAGTATCTTTTTTCCCATTTTTGTCCAGTGTTTTAAAAATTTTTAATCGTTCAAAATAAGAATTTTCATCTCCTTCTTTTACCATTACGGCAATTACAATAACGGAGGATTTATCTTCTGCAATATGCACGAAATGCAATTCCAAAGGATAACGAATTCCGTCAATAGTATGTTCAGATTCTTCATGAGCATGGAATTGGAAAAGTGCAAATTTTTTCCCTTCATAAGTAATATAACTTCCTTCTTTAAAATCAAATTGTAGCGAATGCCCATTATCCACAATATCTTTTACATCACCAAGATTATAGTTGAATTTTAAATCTTTGAGAGAAGCTCCGGGCTTTGTTTTTTTAGTAACAATATTGATTGGCGACTGGCTTTTGCTTTGTCCGCATTTTCCTGCACCTTCCAATTCTCCCCAATGTTCCGGGGAATTTGTACCCTGATAACTCCAATCAGAATGCTGGGCATCTGCGAAACCTAATGCTAAAACGCTTGCTATTAAGAATAATTTTTTCATGTCTTTGATAAATATTTTTTTTAATGACTAACTGTTAACTATTGATTAAAATGAAACTTGATATTGGGCTAAAAACTCATTTTTCGTTGTAATTTTATCTCCTGCTGTGGTATATACTGGATGATTACGATACGTTAATGTAAGTTTGGAAGTTTGACCGGATAAAAGCCAATTCACACCCATATCCCAAAAATTCATCGCATCATTAAGTTTTTCGTAATTAGAATGCTGAAGTGACGCATAAGGCATCAAAGTCGTATTTCCGATAAGGTTATCTTTAAATTTATATCCAGCCTGAACATAATATGTAGTCCCTGTACCATACATTGGGAAAGCTACACCGCCGCCATTCAAAATTTCTGGGTTGCTGTCTCCATTGGCAGGATTCATAATCCCTGCATTACGAATATAATTGCTGCCAAAATCTGAATGAGTGACATTTCCATAAAGGCTTATTGCTTCTCCTTTATTTCCAACAGGTGCATCATAAAAAACATCTGCTGCGATATGGAACATATCGGTTTTCACAGTATCGTTTACTACATTTTTATGCCACATTGCATCTTTTTGATAGATTAAACCAGCTCCAATATTGAATACTTTTTTCTTTCCTAAATATGTTCCCGCTAAATAAGGAGTTTGATTGGACTCCTGATCAAGAAATTGATATTGGAAGTACCCATTGTATTGCATTTTAGCTGGAAGGGCTGAAAAGCTGGATGTTTCCGTAATTGCAGAACTATATCCTGACATTTTTTTCACAGACATTGGCTGAGCCATTTGTATACGATAATCCAGTTTTCCAATTTTACCTTTTGCAAAAACAGAAAGTTTTCTCAAAAACTGGTCGGTAACATCATTGGTTTGCTGCTGATAAATCGGAGCATCAATTCCCAACTGAGAACCAACGGCAGGCGACGCAAAACGGGAAAGGCCGCTCCATCCGGAAAGTCCCATCCCCATAGAAAGCTTTGTCTTATCGATTGCATATTCACCATAAGCATCATGGACAAAGAAACCTTGCTTACGGTCAGAAATATTGTTGTAATTATTAAGACCAATCTGCGTGAAAGCAAAAACACGATCCGTAAGCTGACCATACACCTGAATAGAAGTACGACGGATACCAATATCTGTTCCGCTGTTTTTCTCCACTCCGTCAACTGTCGTTCCCGGATTATATTCTGCAGAGCGGAACCAGGCCTGAGTTAAAAAAGTAAATTTTACGAAATTACTGCCATCTTCATTCAATGGAATTTTTCTGTCTTTCAGAAAACTGTTGTTTTGGGCATGTACATAGGACATTCCTGATAATCCTGCGCAAACTGCGAGGATAATTTTAAAATTTTTCATTATAAAATTAGAGTTGTGAATAGATAAAAATAATACCCTGCATAAAACCATTATAGGAATTATGAACTATATAAAATATGTAAAAAGGGATTTAGGAAATGGGCTCGCGAAAGAGATCAGATTTCCAGTTACAATAGAGCTCATACAAATGAATCTCAGGAAGAAAATGAGCCGAAGAACATACATAAAATGTACTTTTAGCTTCAAAAAAAACATCAGCTGCTTCATCGAATATTGAAAAATAAGCAGCAATGAAATCTTTGGAAATTATCCTGTCTTCTTTTAGAGGCAGCTCTTCACCTATCAATTGTATATCCTGACTGTCTTGATGCTGTACAAAACCAATGTAATTTTTAGAAAAATCAGAACCTAAATCTTTAGCATCAGATTCTCCAAACGAGATGTGAAAAACGAGCGAAATCAGAAAAAATAAAAGCAGTGAAACAAGAATTGATTTCTTTACAGATACACTGACAATTTGTGTAGGTAACATGGTTGATTTTGTGAGTGCAAAAGTACAACCACATATATGAACTACCTAAAAAAAGCGATTAGAAATATAAATAATGTTAAATTATTTGATTGATAACAGGTATCGAATTCATTTCCAAACAATTTATAAGGTAAATCTTTCCTATACTTTTTTTATTAAACCCTAAATGTAACAAAACAGCATTTCTGATGTCTAATTATTCAGAAATACACGTATGAATAGAAACTACCTTTTTGCCATCGGGCTTGTCTTTTTTTCAAATTTTTATTTTTCGCAGGAAACGACGAAAAAAGAAGACACAAAAGAAAAACAGATCGAAGGCGTTACCATTACCAAAACCAAAAAAGCAATTGAGCAGAAGGCAGACAGAACCATTTTTGATTTTTCCGAGCAGGCCCATCTCAATACGGGAAGCGCGATGGAAGGAATCAAAAAGCTTCCTGGGCTTGTTTCCACAGACATTGCCGGCATGATGTATCAGGGCAAAATGCTGGACGTTTATCTGAACGGAAGACCGCTGAATATTTCCAGCAACGAGCTGAATTCTTTTCTTGAAGGAATGCCCGCCAATTCAATCGAAAGAATTGAAGTTATTACGCAGCCCGGAGCAGAATTTCCTGCAACTTCAGGCGGTGCCATCATGAATATCATAACCAATAAAAATGCTAATAAATATTTAAGTGCAACTTATTCCGGGAATTACACCTTCACAAATTATGATAAATTCCGAAATAGAACCAGCAATTCAGTGAGCTTAAATGCCAGAAACAAATATTTCGGATGGCAGCTGAGAATCGGCCAGAACTACCGCGAAAGCGAAATGAAAAGCAATCAGGATAATCTTGTTTTTTCTAATACGGACAGAGTTGGCCGGGGATATTTTGCAAAAGCTGGTCTTACTTTTGACCTCGGAAATGATAAATTATTGCTGAATTACGATCTTTATCATAATAATAATGATAATCTTACCAACAGCAACGGGACTTCACTTTTTTACAATTCCGGAAACGGCCAATATCTGACAGACCCTTTCTCTGCATTAGATGCCGCAAAAACCAATAATCTTCGCCAGGAAGCTGTCATTACGTATCAGAAAAGATTTAATGATAAAAATAAAAAGCTGGATTTTCAAGCTGGCTACACTCGTTCCGACGGCGATTTTTATCAGGATAATATTTTCAACAATTCACAATACGGAGGCACTCAAAGCTTTGGAAGAGTGCTTGATAACAGCTCTGTGATGAATGTTTCTAATTTCAAAATAGATTATTCCCAGCCGGTTAAAATACTGGATGAAGGAAAGATCAGCTTTGGAGGATTGTACGAAAACCAGAATTTTGATACCGAAAGCGAAAGAATCAAAAACCTTGAATACGAAAGACATACTGCTGCAACTTATCTGGAATTCCAGGCCAAACTCAAAAAATTAGATTTCACTTTAGGAACAAGAGCAGAAAATTATGATATTTCCGGAATCACGAGATATACAGACAGCTTAGGAATTCTACGTGAAGCAGCGTTGACTCCTTTTAATAAATTTAAGCTTTTCCCAAATGCAAGCATTCAGTACAATCTGGCAAGCCAGGTATATTTTGCCCTGAATTACAACAAGAAAATTACATTGCCGAGTATTTCTGCATTAAATCCGAACAACAATACTTTTGGAGGCCCTAATACAAGCGTAACGGGAAATCCTTATCTGCAGCCAACTATTTTCGATAATTATGAGGTTAAGCTTTCTGCATTCGATTATGCATTTATCAGCTATAATATTTCGTCGATTGATGATCAGGTCGCACAGCTGGTTTCAAGAGACGGGTTTGTAGTGAAAAACCAGCAGGTCAATATTCCCAATATGAAGATCCACAATTTCAATTTCGGAATTCCGATCCCGTTTATGATTTTCACAAAACCAATGAGCGAAATCATGAAGATGGATTTCAACCCTGATAAGATCAATTTCATGTACTTTTATATGGGTTATATGAAGCATGATATTAAAAAACTAGACAATAAAGGACTTTGGATCTTCAATTTCATGGCTCAGGTCATTCTTCCGAAAGATATTAAAATGACCGCCAACTATAATTTGCTTTCCAAAGAAGCCGGATTCTATTATTTTGTTTCGGAAAAGCCTTTCAATCATGGTTTTGATGTTACTTTTTCAAAAAAAATCATGAATGACAGGCTGACGATGTCGTTGTATGCAAATGATATCTTTAATACGCAAATGACACAGCTTCGTTCAAATCCGCCGGGCGAACAAGGTATTTTTCTTTACAATAAAAACGACACAAGGAATTTTGGAATTTCTATCAACTATAAGATTCCTACCAGAAACAAACTCGCAAAAGAAGATCCTAACATGATCAAATCTTCCGAGGAGAAAAAAGATGACGGCGGAATTATGTCAAACTAAAATCCTATCTACATCATCACAACAAAAACAGCCTTTGAAAATTTCAAAGGCTGTTTTATTTTGGTAATTATAATGAATATTAATCTTCACACACTTTCCAAACCGCATCATTCTGAGGCACAGAAGCTATTATTTCAATACTCTCTTTTGTAACCGGATGGGTAAAATGTAATTTTCTCGCATGCAGAGAAATTCCTCCGTCAGGATTTGAACGTGGTGAACCATATTTCAAATCACCTTTGATTGGAACTCCTATTTTGGAAAGCTGTGCACGAATTTGATGGTGACGCCCTGTTTCAAGATCGATCTCAAGAAGCTGATAATTGTCTAAAAATTTAATGATATTGTAAGAAAGAACAGCTTCTTTTGCGCCTTCAGTTACTTTTGGGAAAACAATCGCCTTATTGTTTTTCTCGTTCTTTTTTAGATAATGAACCAAACGCTGAGATTGCGGAATCATTTCTTTTGGAACAAGCGCCCAATAGGTTTTCTTGATTTCACGGCTTTTCACCATCTGTGTTAAACGGGAAAGTGCTTTAGATGTTTTGGCATAAATAACCAGACCAGAAGTCGGCCTGTCGATACGATGAACCAGACCTAAAAAAACATTTCCGGGTTTCCCGTCTCTTTTTTTGATAAAATTTTTGATAGAATCAAGTAAAGATTCATCTCCGGTTTTGTCGCCCTGGACCAATTGTCCGGCTTTTTTATTAATAATCAGAATATGATTATCTTCATACCCAATCTGAGATTCAGAAAAATTGTGGTTCATAATCTAATTTCTCGGAACTCTAGGCCGATTGAAAAGTGAAATAATCACTCCTGCAAAAAGACCGATGGTTTTCATCATTGCAAATCTTGAATCCAAAGGCAGAAATGCGCCAACCACGCATA
>DAMDNI010000007.1:7146-14583 GCA_032083825.1 Bergeyella sp.
ACGCATAAAGCAGCTGCCAAATACATTGGATAAATAAAATTTTTGTTTGCAAGCAGCTGAGCCTGAAAAACAAAACTGACTCCGATCAGAAAATAGAATACTCTTTGATAAAGCAGATCA
This sequence comes from Bergeyella sp., assembly GCA_032083825.1. Taxonomy (GTDB): domain Bacteria; phylum Bacteroidota; class Bacteroidia; order Flavobacteriales; family Weeksellaceae; genus DAMDNI01. The sequence continues at coordinate 7,267 of DAMDNI010000007.1, forward strand.
TTAAGTTCCGGAGAAAGCAGGTTGAACCAGCCTACTAAAAGACAGATGAGCGCTGAAATAGATAAAATCCCCTGAATCAATTGAAAATTTCTCATTAATAACTTTCTTTATCGTTAGGAAAATCAGAAGCTTTTACATCTTTTACGTATTGTGAAACCGCATCTGTAATTTCTGTATATAAATCAAGATATCTCCTGAGGAATTTTGGTGAAAAACCTTTATTCATCCCAACCATATCCTGATATACCAAAACCTGCCCGTCACAATGCTGTCCTGCACCAATTCCGATGGTAGGAATTGAAATGCTTTCTGTAACACGTTTTGCAAGGTCTGCAGGGATTTTCTCAAGAACAATAGAAAAACAACCAATTTCCTCAAGCAATTTGCAATCACTGATTAATTTTTCAGCTTCAGCTTCTTCTTTGGCTCTTACTTTATAGGTCCCGAACTGATAAATAGATTGCGGTGTCAGACCAAGATGTCCACAAACGGGGATTCCTGCATTTACAATTTTCCTGATGGATTCTTCGATTTCTTTCCCACCCTCAATTTTAATTGCATGAGCTCCGCCTTCCTTCATCATTCTAACTGCGGATTCAAGAGCTTTTTCAGGATTGCTCTGATATGTTCCGAACGGAAGATCTGCGACAACCAACGCTCTTTCTACTCCGCGAACGACACATTGTGTATGATAAATCATCTGATCGAGAGTAATTGGAAGTGTAGTTTCAAAACCTGCCATTACATTCGCTGCCGAATCTCCAATCAATATCGAATCTACACCACCTGCATCCACAAGTTTAGCAGTCGTATAATCATAGGCAGTAAGCATAGTGATTTTTTCTCCGTCAAATTTCATTTTGCGGAGTGTTTCGGTGGTGATTTTTTTAATTTCAGAATGTACAGACATGTTAAATAGTAATAAGTAATCATTAATGAATTTGTTGATTCATTAATAATTTGATGAAGAGCAAATGTAGTAAAAATAAAAAAGTCCCGTTACATAATAACGTGACCTAATTTTATTAACTTTTCTCTGTTTAGAATTTTAAAATTCCGTCCGTCAACTTCAATGAGCTTATCAGTTTTAAACTCTGAAATCAAACGGATGGCGCTTTCGGTTGCAGTCCCGATAAGATTGGCAATTTCTTCTCTGGTTAAAGAGATTTTAATAAAGCCTTCAGGATCTGTTCCCAATTTTTGCTCCAAAAGAAGTAAAACTTCTGCTAGTCTTTCCCTCACAGTTTTTTGTGCGAGGAAAGTAACCGTATTAGAAGATTCGCCAAGCTCGAAAGCAATCTTCTGAAGCATTGCGTAAGAAAGCTTAGAATCTACTTCCAAAAGATGGGTGAAAACTTCGGAAGGCAGAAAGGTAGTATCAAGGTCAGTCATCGCTTCCGCTTTTGCCTGAAAAGGCTCGCCACAAAGCAAAGAACGATACCCGATCAAATCTCCGTTTTTGATGAAACGCAGGATCTGATCTTTACCATATGCCCCTGATTTTGAAAGTTTGGCTGTCCCTTTATTAATAAAATACACTCCTTTCGGAAATTCCCCGTCTTCAAAAATAGTTTCTCCTTTCTGAAAGGTTAGATTTTTTCTTGTAGCCGTAAGCTTGTCATAGTCTTCTTTCTGAAGTCTTTTTTTCAATTCCTCAATATCAAAGGCTTCATTTAGATTTTTTTCAATGGCAATCTGCTTTTCTAAAGACATAAAGATGATATTTGTCAGCAAAAATAAGGTTTTTCACAGCCAAAGACAAATTATTTTGTTATAATTTTGCAATTCTGAAAATGAACTCAAATTTAGCCGGAAATTGTTTCCATTGCGGACAAAAAATTGACAAAGAGAATATCCTTTTTGACAACAAATCTTTTTGCTGTAACGGCTGTAAATCAGTATACGAAATTCTGAATTTAAACAATCTTGGGAACTTCTACGAGCTTAACAAACAGTCCGGAATCCGCCCTGATGAAAACATCTCACAATTTGATTACCTCGACACTCCGGAAATTTTCGACAGAATTACAGATTTCTCAGAAGGGAATACATCTCTCGTTACTTTCAAAATTCCGGTTATCCATTGCTCATCCTGCATCTGGCTTTTGGAAAGCCTTCATACTTTAAACAAGAATATTAAATATTCTCAGGTAAATTTCACCAGAAAAACTCTTCAGGTTTCATTCAACCATCATGATATGAAACTGAGCGAGCTTGCAAAATTCCTCACAAATCTTGGATACAAGCCTGTAATCAGCCTAGAAACAGCTGAAAAAAAAGAAGAATTTCTAGACAAAACGCTTCTTATAAAGCTTGCAGTTGCCGGGTTTGCTTTTGGAAACGGAATGTTTTTCAGCCTGCCTGAATATTTAGGAGGTGAAGATTTCTGGATGATAAAATATAAAAATCTTTTCCGTTTTCTGATGTTCCTTTTGGCAACGCCGGTGGTTTTTTATTCGGCTTCCGACTATTTCAAATCTGCATGGTTTGGCCTGAAAAATAAAATCATCAATATTGATGTTCCGATCGTACTGGGAATCATTGTTTTGTACGGAAGAAGCATTTATGAAGTACTGACCGATTATGGTCCGGGATATTTTGATACTTTATGCGGACTTCTTTTCTTCATGCTTTTAGGAAAAATTTTCCAGAAGAGAACATACAGTGCGCTTTCTTATGATCGCGATTATAAATCTTTTTACCCGATAGCTGTTACAAAAGTTGAAACGGGAGGAATTCAGAAAAACATTTTCCTTTCTGAGCTTACAATAGGAGACAGAATTTTGGTAAGAAACCAGGAAATCATTCCTGTAGACTGTATTCTCATCAACGGAAACGGAAATATTGACAACAGCTTCATTACCGGAGAAAGTGCAACGGTAGAAAAAAATCCGGGAGATAAAATTTTTGCCGGAGGAAAGCAAATCGGTTCTTTACTGGAACTTGAAGTCATCAAAAATGTCGACCAAAGTTATCTTACTCAGCTTTGGAACAAAGAAGCGTTCAAAAAATATGAAACCGGGCTTGACACATTGACTAACAAAATCAGCAAATACTTCACGTTCATTATTTTAGGCATTACTTTAATTGCTGGAATTTACTGGATAAGAATTGATACTGAAAAAATGTTCCAGGTAGTTTCTGCAATCCTTATTGTTGCCTGCCCTTGTGCCTTGGCTCTTTCTGCTCCGTTTACTTTGGGACATATTATGCGAATCCTCGGGAGAAACAAGTTTTATGTAAAAGATACTTTAACCATTGAAAAACTGGCTAAAATCGACACATTGGTTTTTGATAAAACCGGAACAATCACCCATAACAAAAAAGCAAATATCTCCTTTATCGGTTTGGAATTACAGGATTTCGACCTGAAAAACATTAAATCTTTACTCAAAAACTCAAACCATCCTTTATCCAAATCATTATACGAATTCCTTGAAACTGAAGACGGATATTATCCTGTAGAGAATTTTTATGAAATTTCAGGAAAAGGATATGAAGCGGATGTGAGAGGAAGCCATTACAAAATAGGTTCAGCAAAATTTACCGGAGCAGAAAATTCCGGAAATATCGAAACTGCCGTTTACATTCAGAAAGACAATCAGTTTTTAGGGAAATATATTTTCAAAAACGAGTACAGAGAAGGTCTTGAGAAAATGTTCCGCCAGCTCGACAATTACCAAATCAACATTTTAAGTGGAGACAATGCTTCCGAAGAAAGTTTCTTAAAATCTACTGCTCCGAACGTGCAGAATATGAGATTTAACCAGAATCCTGAAAATAAGCTGGAATTCATTCAGGAGCTTCAGGAAAAAAACCATAAAGTTGCCATGTTCGGCGACGGCCTGAATGATGCCGGAGCATTAAAACAAAGCAACGTCGGAATTGCAGTTGCAGACGATACAAATACCTTCACGCCTTCTTCGGATGTGATCATGAACGGAGAAAAGCTTACCCAAATCAAAAACTATCTCGATCTGTCCAAAGATGCAATGACGATTGTAAAGATTACATTTACGATTAGTTTTCTTTACAACATTATAGGGTTGTCATTTGCTGTTTCAGGAAATTTATCACCTTTGGTTGCGGCTATCTTGATGCCAATCAGTTCAATCACAGTCGTTGCTTTCACGTCTTTATCGACTTGGATCCGGTCAAGAAAATACTTCTTTTAGTCCCTTATTTAGAAGTATTTTAAATTATTGTATTTTGACATTTCCTGATTAAAATCATTAATTTTCACTAAATTTGGTGTCTCATAAATTATATTTTTGCGGAAGAATGGATATACTCTATTTGATGATATTGTGCAGCGTTTCTTTGGCTGTCATCTTTCTTATCGTCTTCATTGTGAATGCAAAAAAAGGGCAGTTTGAGGATGATGAGTCTCCGGCAGTAAGAATTCTTCTGGATGATGAGGCAAAAGAGACAGAGGAAGATAGCAGCAAAAAAGAGGATTTAAAAGACAAAAGATAATCAACTATATGGAAACACAAAAGTTTAGCTATGACAACGGCATTGTGCGCGCGTTCCTCATCGCTACAGTCGTATTTGGGGTTGTAGGATTTTTATTGGGGCTTACTGCAGCATTAATGCTATTTTATCCTGAACTTCCGGAATTTTTCTTCGGCACCGATGACACTACAATTAAAAGTTTAGCTTCCGGTAACATGGAAGGCCTTATTAATTCCCAAGGCGCATTCGGTTTTGGCCGTATCAGAATGTTACATACCAGCGCAGTGATTTTTGCGTTTGTCGGTAATTACGTTTTTGCGGGAGTTTACTATTCATTACAAAGATTGCTGAAAGCAAGATTATACAGCGATACCTTGTCATGGATTCATTTCTGGACATGGCAGATCATGATTGTTTCTGTGGTGATTACGTTCTTTATGGGAATCAATACTTCCAAAGAATATGCAGAGCACGAATGGCCGATTGACATACTTATTGCTCTTTCCTGGGTACTTTTCGGTGTTAACATGTTCGGAACAATTGCAAAAAGAAGAGTTCGTCACTTATATGTTGCCATCTGGTTCTACATCGGAACATGGATCGCAGTTACAATGCTTCATATTTTCAACAACCTTGAAGTTCCGCTTTCGTTTACAGGCTGGAAATCCTATTCCGCTTACGCTGGTGTAAAAGATGCTTTGGTACAATGGTGGTATGGCCACAATGCGGTAGCATTCTTTCTTACAACTCCTGTATTAGGATTAATGTATTATTATCTACCAAAAGCAGCTGACAGACCTGTATTCTCATATAAGCTTTCTATTATCCACTTCTGGTCATTGATATTTGTATATATATGGGCAGGGCCTCACCATTTACAATACACTTCTTTGCCAGCTTGGGCACAGGCATTGGGAACAGGATTCTCAATCATGCTTATCGCACCATCTTGGGGAGGTATGCTGAATGGCCTCTTGACATTAAGAGGAGCTTGGGATAAAGTAAGAGAGAATCCTATTCTTAAATTCTTTGTTGTAGCTGTTACTTGTTACGGTATGGCAACTTTCGAAGGCCCACTTTTAGCAACAAAAACCTTAAATAAAATCGGGCACTTTACAGATTGGGTTATCGGGCACGTACATATCGGAGCTTTGGGATGGAATGGTTTTATCGGATTTGGTATGATCTACTATCTTGTTCCAATCATGTGGAGAACAAAATTATGGTCTGTGAAGTTGGCCAACTGGCATTTCTGGCTTGGTACTTTAGGAATTATCTTCTACGCAGTACCAATGTATATTTCAGGATTTCAGCAAGGATTAATGTGGAAGCAGTTTAACCCGGACGGAACTTTAGTTTGGAAAAACTGGCTGGATACTGTAACTGCAATTATTCCTTATTTCCAAATGAGATTCTTTGGAGGTTTATTATACCTTTCAGGAGCAATTTTAATGGTAGTGAATGTCATTGCAACAGCGAGACAAGGATCATTCCAGAAAAATGTACCTGCTGAAGCACCTGCACTTGCTGTAATCAGCAATAGTAGAAAAGAAGGGGAAGGATTCCACCTTTGGCTGGAAAGAATGCCTTTGATTCTTTCAGTTTTAGCTTTTGTAGCAGTAGCAATCGGAGGTTTCCTTGAAATCGTACCAACGTTAGCAATCAAAGATAATGTTCCTACAATATCCGCGGTGAAACCTTATAGTCCTTTAGAATTAGAAGGAAGAGATCTCTATATCCGTGAGGGATGTAATGCATGCCACTCTCAAATGGTAAGGCCTTTCCGTGATGAGGTAATCCGTTTTAATGGTAAAAACGGACAATATTCCAAAGCGGGAGAATTTGTATATGACCGTCCATTCCTTTGGGGTTCCAAAAGAACAGGTCCGGATTTGCATAGAGAAGGAGGTAAGAATCCAAGCTCATGGCATTTCAAACACATGTATAATCCAAGATCTACCTCCGCAGGTTCTATCATGCCTCGTTATCCTTGGCTGATTAGAAATAGCTTAGACAGATCTCAAATGAAAGACAAGCTTCTCTTGATGAAGAATACTTTTGATGTGCCTTATACAAAAGCAGAAATTGATTCTGTAGATGCATGGGCAGACAATCAGGCTCTTAAAATTGTTAAAGACATTTACACTGAATCACCCGACATCAAAGAAAGCTTTGATAAAGAAAGCAAATCAAAAGGCGGTGACTTTGTTCCTCTAGAAAAAAGAGAAATCACTGCGCTTATCGCCTATCTTCAAAGATTGGGTACTGATATTAAGACAACAGAAGTACAAACAGCAAGCAATAACTAGAATTAATAATCATCAGCATTTATGATTCCTCAAAGTTTTAAAGATATAATATCCAATGGTGAAAATGTCGGGCTTTTCCAGACTATTGCTATGATATTGTTTATCATTCTATTTTTAGGAATCGTATGGTTCGTTTTCAGCAGACCGAAGAAATACTATCGCGATCAGGAAAACGCTCCTTTAGATGATGATGAAGAAAACAACACTATTAAATAACCAATATTATGAGACAAAGAACACCGGTTTTCGTAAATATTTTAATTATACTTACCCTGCTTGTTATTTTTTTCTATCTGTTCGTACAGAGCTGGGCATTTATATCCAATCCTTATTTCTGGGGAACAGTAGTGATCAGTACTATTCTGGCCATGATCCAGAATGCAATCGGAGACCTTATTGAAAACAATAATTTTCAGAAACTTTCTGAAACCGAAAAACAAGAATATCTTGCTGAAAAACAGATTCCTTACTTTGTAAGATTGTACAAAAGTGCTTTCAAAAAACAATCTGCTGCAGAAGAAAAAGATATTTTGATTGACCATGGTTTTGACGG
>DAMDNI010000007.1:14593-26534 GCA_032083825.1 Bergeyella sp.
GGAATCATGGAGCTTGACAACCAGCTTCCGAAATGGTGGCTTGGCCTTTTCTGGTTCGGAGTTGCGTACTGTGTGATTTACCTTATCTCCTTTTTCCTTACTGATTTTGCAAACCCGGTAAAAGAATACGATACGGAATATAAAGAGCAGATTGCATCTATTGCTGAATATGAAAAAACAGCACCTCAGATCACCATTGAGTCCGCCGTTTATTCTGCAGATAATATCGCTGAAGGACAGGAAATTTTTAAAACGAACTGCGTATCATGTCATATGGATGGTGGTAAAGGAGGTATCGGACCAAACCTTACCGATAATTTCTGGAACAATCAGGATGAAAAAACACTTTTCAAAAACGTTTTCCATATTGTTGAAAACGGAGTTACCGGAACAGCAATGCAGGCTTGGGGTAAAAATGGAGTATTAACCGGAAAAGATATTGAAAAAGTGGCAGCGTATGTGTACCACATCAACCAGGAACAAAAGCCTATTACAGTAGCTGAAGGAGGTGCTGCACCTTATGGAAAAGAAGCTCACTGGGAAAAATAGTAGACAAAAAAAACAAAATTTCTATGAAACATAATTCGCTGTTGAGAGTGATTTCTGACAGAGGATTATGTTTTTTTATTTATACATTATTTAATTATCTAAAAAATGTCTGAAGAAAAAATAGAATACAGAGGCGGACAAGGCCAGGTTCTGGATCCCGAATCTTTCAGGGATTCCGTAGGAACTATGGAGCAGTCCGGCAAAAGGAAATGGGTTTTCCCCCGGAAACCTAAAGGGAGCTATACCAACTACAGAACGATTGTAGCAGTCTTTCTCCTAATATTATTATTCGGAATTCCTTTTTTGAAAATCAATGGCAATCCACTATTGCTTTTCAATATTATCGACCGGAATTTTTTCATCTTTGGCCAGCCTTTCTATCCTCAGGATTTTTTTATTCTTACTTTAGGTGCCATTGCATCATTGGTTTTTATCATTTTGTTCACGGTTGCTTATGGAAGAATATTTTGCGGGTGGATTTGCCCGCAAACCATCTTCATGGAACTGGTTTTCCGAAAAATTGAATACTGGATCGAAGGCGACCGCAACAAGCAGATGAAACTCGACCGCCAAGAATGGAATTTCGAAAAAATTTGGAAAAAAGGGCTTAAATGGTCCATATTTCTTGTAATATCGCTTGTTGTAACTCACTTCATGTTTATGTATATCGTGGGTTATCAAGAAGTTTTCAGGATCATGGAACAAGGGCCTCTTGCCAATCCTACTAATTTCATGGTCATGATTCTCTTTACAGCCGCATTTTATTTTGTATTTACGTGGTTCAGAGAGCAGGTTTGTACACTTGTTTGTCCTTACGGAAGATTGCAGGGGGTTTTAATTGATAAGCAGACCATCAATGTCTTTTACGATTTCAAAAGAGGAGAAAACCGGGCAAAATGGAGAAAGGGAGAAGATAGAAAAGCCGTTGGCAAAGGCGATTGTATTGATTGTAATCAATGCGTAGTAGTATGCCCAACGGGAATTGACATTAGAAATGGGCTTCAGCTCGAATGTGTGAATTGTACCGCCTGTATTGATGCCTGTGATGAGGTTATGGTAAAAGTAGGACTCCCAAAAGGTCTTATCCGCTACGCTTCGGAAGATGAGATTGAAAACCAGACCAAGTTCAAGTTTACGGCAAGAATGAAAGCTTATGCAGTTTTCTTAACTTTGCTTTTAGGATTTTTAGGATTTCTTCTTTACAACAGAGGAGCAATGGAAGCAAAATTCATTAAACCTGCCGGAAGCACCTACTTCGAGAAAGACGGAAAAATAAACAATACCTTTAACTATACTTTACTGAATAAATCAAATAACAACATGGTACTTACCTTTAAAGTTTTGGAACCAAAAAATGGGGAAATTATATACAGTGGTACCAACAAAATAAAATCTGAAAAAGATAAAATTTCAAAAGGAACCATCAACATCAGCTTCCCCGAAGAAGAGGTAAAACTCTCCAAACAGAACATTGTAATCGGCGTATTTGATCAAACCGGCAAAATGGTGGATTCTTACGAAACTTACTTTGAAGGGCCATTTAAAATGCAGTTTTAAATTATGAAAATTACGTGGGGACATGGCGTTATCATTGCGCTTGGAGCTTTTATACTATTCATTTTGGGAATGATTTTTTTCTTTCCGAACGGACAACAGAATTCTGAGCTTATTACTGATGACTATTACGAAGAAGAACTGAAATATCAGGATGTGATTAATGCCAAAAACAAAGCCGACCAGCTGACAGAAAAACCTTCCGTAATTTTAAATAAATCCGGAATAGAAATCGTTTTTCCTAAAGCATTCAGCAATCATAACACGAAATTCAATTTTTATCTGTTTCGTACCAATGACAAAAATCTGGATGTTCAGAAAGATTTTACGCTGGATTCTTCGAATAAACATCTTATTCCTGCAAGTGTAATTTCACAGGGAAATTATACTTTAAAACTAAAGTGGACATCCAATAAAACCCAATATCAGAGAGACTTTGATATTCAATGGAAATAGCACTCGTCATATCAGCTTTAGGTTTGGGATTCGCATCTGGCTTCCACTGCATTGGGATGTGCGGGCCAATTGCACTTTCTCTTGGACTGAGCAGAAAACAGGCAGCGAATTTCTACCTTCAAAATCTCACCTATCAATTTGGCAGAATATTCACCTATTCTCTTTTAGGAGCGATACTCGGAATTGTTGGAGCAGGTTTTGAAATGAGTGGTTTTCAGAATATTCTGACCATAATTGCTGGAATATTGCTGATCGTTATGGCAGTTTTTTCATTTGGAGGTAAAGATTTTGCATCTAAAATTCCCTTTCTTTCAAAATTTCTCTACTCTGTGAAGATGAATCTGGGAAAATTTTTGCAGAAATCAGATTACCGTTCAAGATTTCTTACCGGGATTATGAATGGGTTTCTTCCCTGCGGAATGGTTTATATGGCGCTTACAGCTTCTCTCGCAGCTGGTGGAATCTGGCAAAGTTCAGTATTTATGATGCTTTTTGGATTGGGAACCCTTCCTTTCATGTTTGGGATTGTACTTGCAGGAAACCTTGTAACTCAGGCTTTCAGGGCTAAAGTTTTAAAAATCATTCCCATTTTGATGATTCTTTTAGGAGGACTATTTATTTTGAGAGGCCTTGAATTGGGAATCCCTTATATTTCTCCATCAAACTCTTCCATGCATGTCCACAACCCTTCTGACATGAAAAATATGGAGCATTGTCATTAATCATACAAATTTTAATTTTAAGCATTTTCTTTTTTGAGTATCTTAGTCCTAAATTTGAGACTATGAAAAAAACGCTCTTCATTCTTGTTCTTTTTGCGTTGGGTATATTCCAGTCTTGTTCGATAACTACGGAAATCACTTATTTCAATGACTCTACCTCCACAAGCATCGTCGATGTAGATGCCAAAGAAATGATGGGAATGGCAAAAGCTCTTTCCGCCGATTCCTCTTCAAGTACAAAATCGTTGCTGGAGCTTGAGAAACTCCCAAAAGATTGGACTTCTTTCTATGAAATCAGAAAACACGAAGGAAAAATTCCCACCAATCCGGATTCTATTAAAATAATGAAGAAAGCGTTTATGAAATCTAATTTTCAGGATGATGAATTGTCCGGCTTTTCTTTAAAACTGGAAAAATTCACGACAGAAGATTACAAAAATTTTGATCTTCTTGACAGGGATGAAAACCAGAAAATTCCGCTTGAAAAACAAATGTTCACTGATTGGGACGGAAAAAACCTAAAAATCAATACCCGCGATTTTAATTTTGATGATGCAGATGATAATCTGGAAGCACTTTCACCTGAAGAAAAGCAACAAAGTAAAGAGCAGATGAAAAGCATGATGCAGATGTTTGATATGAAAATGAATACGACACTCAAATTTGAAAATAAAATTAAAAGTATCGCCGGAAAGCATGATTGGGTACAGAAAATTGATGATCACACCGTAAAAATAAATTTTGATTTCAAGAGAATGGTGGAGGATCAGCCGCCTAAACTGACTAATGCAGATCCGGAAATCATCATCACAACAGAATAAAAAAACTCCACCAATTCCGGTGAAGTTTATACTATTATTAAGCGAATGTTTTTATTAATCAATAAATTCGAATCTTGCGTATTCTGCAATTTTCTTTGGAATCCTGATTCCTTTTTCGGTTTGATTATTTTCTAATAAAGCTGCCATAATTCTTGGAAGTGCCATTGCAGAACCATTCAGAGTATGAACTAACTGTGCTTTTCCTTCTCCTCCTTTGTATCTGCATTTCAGACGGTTCGCCTGGAAAGTTTCAAAATTGGAAACTGAACTTACTTCCAGCCATTTTTCCTGTGCTGCACTCCAAACTTCAAAATCATACGTCATTGCTGAAGTGAATCCCATGTCTCCTCCGCAAAGCCTTAAAATACGGAAAGGAAGCTCAAGATCTGTCAAAATTCCTTTTACGTGCTCTACCATTTCTTCCAAAGCTGTATAGGAATAATCAGGGTGCTCAATTCTTACAATTTCTACTTTTTCAAATTGATGAAGACGGTTCAGGCCGCGTACGTGCGCTCCGTAACTTCCTGCTTCTCTTCTGTAACATTGCGAAAACGCTGTATTTTTTACAGGAAGATCTTTTTCATCCAAAATGACATCTCTGTAAATATTCGTTACCGGAACTTCTGCAGTCGGAATCAGATACAAATCATCTTCACCGATGTAATACATTTGCCCTTCTTTATCAGGCAGCTGCCCTGTCCCATATCCTGAAGCTTCATTCACAACGTGGGGCGGATTTACCTCCATATATCCGGCATCTACATTTGTATCAAGAAAATACTGAACTAAAGCTCTCTGCAATCTTGCTCCTTTCCCTAAATATACCGGAAAACCTGCACCAGCGATTTTTACACCCAATTCAAAATCAATAAGATTATATTTTTTGGCCAGCTCCCAATGCGGAATTGCACCTTCTCCAAGCCCTGAAACCTCAACAGATTGAAAAATAATCTCATTGTCATCTGCAGACACGCCAGATTTTACTTTTTCAAAAGGAATATTCGGAATCAGATATAAAACCTGAAGAAGTTGATCTTCGGTTTCTTTTAATTTTATTTTTAGAGATTCAACATTTTCTTTATATTCCGAAGTTTTGGTTTTTGCAGATTCGGCTTCCTCTTTTTTGCCATCCTTCATGAGAAGCCCGATTTCTTTCGATATTTTGTTCATTTGAGCAAGATTTTCATCAAGCTCGAATTGTAGTTTTTTCCTTTCATCATCCAGCGAAACAGCCTGTTCTGCCAATTCGGGATTTTTAAAATTTCTTTTTCGTAAACCTTCCAAAACGCGTTCTTTGTTGTCGCGCAAAAAATTAACCTGTAACATAGTTTGGTGTTGGTTGATAGTTGTTAAGCTGCCAGAAATATATTTTCTAAATAATTAAAATCCTGACAATTTGCAAATTTAACGATTATTTTGTGATTTTGATGATGTTGCTCTGTCCGTCAACTTTTGTAAAAACAAGGTTGTTGTTGTACCACGCTTTTTCTAAACGGAAAACTTCAGGCTTCAGAACATAATTTAAAATTAATGTATCACTAAAAGTCGAAGTGGTAGAATCTGTAAGCTTTTTGGTAAAAATAATAGCAATCTTAGATTCATAAATTTTGGTATTCGCATCCGAAGAATCAATAATAATTCTTCTCGCTCCCGAAACATAATCGATATATCGTATTGTATCTTCATCAGATTTTATGGAAACCGAAACAGGAGCTGTATCTGTAATCCCGTTTACATCATTCATCGTAACAGTTTTATACGATCCGGAAACAGATGAATTCAGCATATCGATTCCTGCCGAATCTATGTAAAGATTTACCACCTGGTCAATTTGCTGAACGAGATCGTCATCATTTCTGCAGCTGACTGCAGCAGCAAAAACAATGACTAATGCGAAAAAAATATTCTTCATAGCGCAAATATACTTCTATTTCAGTTTTCGGAGATACAAGATAAATGAAAACATCATAAAAAATCCGGTAAAAACCAAAGTAGAAGCCATGGAAAAAGCCATTCCGTTCAAACCGAAATCAGGAACGATGAGAAAGCACAACAAGATTAAAATCGCAAGTGCCAGAACAGAAACAACCGTATTGGTTTTCATCAGGCCAATAGCAGAAAGCATATTGCCATAAAGATTCCGGAAAAGCATATTCATGCAGAATGCTCCTAAAAGAACAACGAATGCAAAGGTATTATGAACATATTTTTCACTAAAAAAAAGATGCAGAATTTCTTTTCTCAAGATAAATCCTCCAAGAAAAATCATTGAGCAGATAGGAATGAAAATTTTATAATAATTCTTAATATAATCCACTAAAAATTCTTTGTTTTTAAAATTTTTGGCTAAAACAGGAAAGTCACTTTGCAAAAAAGTCAAAGCCAGAAAAGTAATATTAGCCGGAATCAAAATTGCAACTTTATAATTTGCAACCGCTTCTTCATTCATCAAAAAACTCAGAAGCAAAACATCCGCAGAAAACAAAGTATCCGAAAGCAAAGCCGTTCCTGAAGAATGAAGCGCATAATTCCAGATTTCTTTTGTATTTGTTGGTGCGATTATTTTTCCATGGTTTTTTTTATACCAGAAAAGAGAAATAAACGGTGAAACCGCATTCGCAGCCAAATAACCCGTAATCCCGTAAAAATACGTCAAAACAAGCATAAGAACCAACGTGGAGATATTTACGACATTATTTACTTTAGCAAAAATTCCGTTTTTCCCATTAATCCGCAGTTCGGACTGGATATGCGCTAAAAAATAACTTCCGAAAAGCCTAATGCCAAAAAACAGGAAAACAACCAAAATGTCTTCGTATTTCTGCAGATAGAAAAAACTTACTCCGAAAAAAATAACACTTAAAAAAACCTGATACAAAAAACCTTTCCTGAAAAGATATGCCGAAAGCATTTTCTTATCTTTCTCCGAACTTGAAATCGAACCAAACCTCAGTAAACTCTGCATACTCCCAAATCCGCTGAAAGGCGAAAATATCGCAAAAACAGAAGCGACAATACTGATGGCTCCAAATTCTCGTTCCGGTAAAAGCCTTATGATAAAAAGCGAACCTGCAAAAGCACAAATTTTCGCAATCAGCAGTGAAACAAAGACATACTGCCCTTTGTTCCTGAAAAATGCTTTCACAAAATCGGTTAAACTTTTCATGCTAAAAATAAAGTTTGAATATTGACAAAATATTCACAGCTTGTGCTTTTGTATAAAAATCGGAAGAACTAAAAAGCCTGGAAACTTCATCTCTTAGCTCAGGAAAATCCTGCAGTCTTTCAATATTTTCATTGAAATAATCCTTGTAATAATTTTGGATTTCTTCACTCTGATCAAAATAATATTGGTAAGGATACATGCTTGATTTCGGCTGCAATCCTGAAATTTTCCCAGAAATTTTGGCAAAAACAGGTTTCACATACTTTGTTCCATACTTTATTTTCCAGAATTTATTAGGTTTCATCAGGCTTTTCTCCCAGATATAATTTCCCATTTCCGGACAATATTTCTGAAACCATTCAAAATAAAAACGGTAATCATACTTCCATTCATGCGGAACCGAATAGATAAAGGAAAGAAAATCTTTTTGTATAAAAGGGCTTACCGTAAAGGCGAAATCTCTCGCAACCTGCGCACCCAAAACCGTTTTGTTGAATCCCCAATTCCTCAGAAGGAAAATATCTTCTCTTTCGTAGCTGTTCAAAAGCTTGTGAGTAGATTCTTCAATATGATGCAAAAATGAAGCGTTTCCAAGAATTCTCTGTAATCTCGGCTTACATGGTGTTGGTGAAATATAATAGCTGCCGCCCATAATTTCACCGCCAATCTGCCCGGAATGAATCAGCCTGAAATCTTTTTCAATTTTTGAAAAAGCATAATCAACATGAATGGAACCTGTATAAAAATTGGTACCTTCTGAAAATTCTGTCAAACGATCAATGTTTTTGAGAAAACTTCCTTTATCTAAAGGAACAAAACGATAATCTATACCATAATCTTCCGATATTTTTTGGGAAATCTTCTGATCAAGATATCCTGATTGTGAAAAGCAGAACGCCTCATCAGGTTTCAGATTCTGCCGAATCGCATACAGCATCGCAATCCGGCTGTCCAAACCTCCGCTGATCTGAGTTAAATGTTTTGAATGAAGTTCGGAATCTTTCTCGTATTCAAGTTTTACGGCTTCGGAAAACCTTTCGTGAACTTCTTGTAAAGCCTTTTTTTTACTGTATCTGTATGTTTGCTGATTTGATATTTCAAAATAATTTTTCTCTGAAAAAGTTGAACTATTTAAATCAATTTCGAGAAAATGACCATCCAATAATTTAAAAACATTTTGAATCGGTGTTCTGTTTTCAAACATATTTCCAAAGCTCAAAAGCTGATAAAGAGATTCCAAATCAGGTTCTGCGGTAATATCATTTCTCCGTAATCTTCCGTTTAAACGAATAAGGCTTGAATCAATAAAAATATTCGCATTTTGCTTTGTATAAAAAATGCGCTGTGTCGCAGTCGGATTGGTAAAAACATAAAGTTTATTCGAAATTTTGTCTCTTATAAAACCTCTGAATTCTCCTTCAAATTCTTTAACAAGATTCTCTTTTTTATTCGAATATAATTCCAAAATCAGCGTTTTGAAATCTTGCAAAGCATATTCCTGAAGAAGCTTTTTTTTGTTGAGCAAAATCCCTTCCAGCAAAAAATCTAAATGATTGTCCTGAAAACGAAAATTATCATTTTCTTCTGTAGTAAAATCAGAAACTTCTGCCTGAAAATCAGAGATTATTATGGAAAAACCGTGTTTCATTTTTTTAGAACCTCTCTATAAATATCTGAATATTGCAGGGCTATCACCTCTCTTGAGAAATTTCGCTCGGCATATTGCCTTAATGATTTTCCATTGGCAAAATCGGTTGTCATCATTCTGATCATTGCTTCTTCTAAAAGGTCAGTATCTACTTTTTCGAGCAAAATTCCTGCATTTTTCGGGAAAAATTCTGCAATCCCCCCCACTTTTGTTGAAATGACATTTAACCCTGAAGCAAAAGCTTCTGCGATAACACACGGCTGATTTTCATCGTCACTGAAAAGAATAAAAGTGTGAGAATTCTGCATTCTTTTCGCGACTTGCTCTATGGTCTGAATTCCAAAAATCTCAATATGGGATTCTACAGAATTATCCTTTACTTTGATGTGTAATTCTTTTATGACATCTTCATTTCCGTCTCCTCCCAGTTGTAATTTGAAATGATATCCCTGTTTTATAAGTTTGATGGCAGCTTCTAAAATTTTATCCGCATTTTTTCTCGGAATTAGGTTTGAAACATGAATGAAAGTAAATTCATCATTCCTTTTTCCTTCAGAAAAAAGATGGGTATCAACGACATTAGGAATCACTTTCATAGCAGTAGAAATGCCTATATCCTCTAAGCCCAGAAGCAAATCTTGAGAAACAGGCATAATTTTTTTTGCCTGATTGCCTATATATTTTGCAGTTTTTTTAATTAAACCAGATGTAACGGTAGTATTTACTTTTCTCAATGCCGTCCAATGTTCTGTCACGACAAAAGGAATTCCGAATCTTTTTTTGATATAGACAGCAAAAAGCATATTGTTATGGAGAATATTTGCATGAACCAAATCCGGTCTGGAAAGTTTCTTAAATCCGATAGAATATGCTCTCATTCTCCTGAAAAAATTCTGAACCGGATTTTTCGAATTCCTATAATAAACAGTCACAGTCTGAATACCATTAACAACCTGAATATCAATTAAATATTTTACATCTTGGTTAAAATCACCAATAGCATGCAATGCCTCTACATTATGTTTTAAAGAAACGGCTTCCGCATGACGCTGTACAAAATTTCCATTTGTAGGTTCTAGTTTGTTAGGAAACCAAGAAGAGATGAAGAGTATATTTTTTCTTTCCAAAATTTTTTTAGTGTATCTTTGTTAAGTACTCATCATAGACGAATCCAACCAAATGAAGGCTAAAATTAATAAATTTCTTTCTTTTATCCGAATTATTCTTAAAAATCCAAGTTTAATCAATCTTATCACAGACAGCAGATTTGTTGCTGAAGAAAAATTCCGTAGTGCTTATCCTGATTTAACAGCACTTCCTCAGATTAATATAAAAGATTTAAATAACCAAGAGACTGATACTATTGAAAGTTTTTTGCTTGACGGAAGTTCTTTGATTACTGATTTACAGCTTCTTACCACACTTGCTTCCAAAGAAGAAATAAATTCTTATTTTGAAATTGGAACCTGGAGGGGTGAAAGTGTGCATAATGTGGCTAAATTCGTAAAAGAATCTGCCACAATGAATCTTTCTGCAAAAGAAATGATTGAATTGGGCTGGAACAAAAAATATGCTTTACAACATGGCATTCTTTCGAAGAAGAATCCAGAAATTTTACATCTGGAAGGAAATACTAAAAATTACGATTTCAAATCTCTTAACAAAAAATATGATTTGATTTTTATTGATGGGGATCACAGTTACGAAATGGTTCTGAATGATACAAAAAATGTCTTTAGGAATCTTGTCCATGAAAATTCAATTATAGTTTGGCATGATTACGCATACAGTCCCCAAAAAATCCGTTATGAAGTATTTCGCGCTATTCTTGATGGTGTAGGCAAAGAGAACCACTCATATTTATATCATCCACAAAATACAATGTGTGCTATTTTCATTAAAGATAAACTTAAAACTTCTGTTTTTGATGAAATGAAAATTCCTGAAAAAATATATGAAATAAAATTAAAAAATAATTAAAAAAGCGATTAGCAATACCAATCGCTTTTTATTGAGAACTATTTTTTAGTGAATTTTATGATATTTATTTGATTTGATACATCATAAATCTTAATTATATAATTTCCATCTATAAGATTTCTGATATCAATCTCCCTATCTCCACCATTTATTTTTAAAACCCTTCCTGTCATATCAAAAATCTCGGATCTCTTAACCTCTTCATTAGATTGTATTATAATATAATCTTTCGAAGGATTAGGATATATTTTGACACTTAAATTTTTTATAATTTTGGTAGCTTTATTTGATTTTTTAACTGTTTCGTTGGAAAAATTATATACTTTATTAAAAGTAAAACATTTATCTATATTTTCAACGTAAAGGTAGTGGCTCGTATCTGGTCCTGGTTCTAATAGTGTATTCGTATCAAGTGTAATCGCCCTTTTAGCCCTGAATTCTACACTTGCTTCATTGATAAAACTTTCATTCTTTAGTCTGATATATTCTGGGGAATTAAGCAATATAAAATCCCACCTGTCAAACATCCGATTGCTGAGAAGTACTTCACCACCATTTGAAGGATTCATTTGCCATGCCGCTTTTGTAGCCTTTCCTGCATCCATTCTTCCTGCACCAAATCCTCCAATATAGGGACTATTCGTAGCAATAGAATCAAGCCTTGAAGATTAATAATGACTCTACTTCTTCCGGATTAAGACAGTCATTTGCAGTCAACATTAGACTAATTCCGCCCGCAACATGAGGAGCAGATGATGATGTCCCTCCATAAGATGCATATCCGGTAAAATTATTCCACGCCGCAGGTACAGTAGGAGCCCAATTACCATAGCCTGGTGCTGCTATATCCACTTTGCTATTTATTTGGTTGGTAAAACCTGAGCCAATAGGACTTTCAACAATATCCCTCCAATTCCTCTGTTCTCCATTTACAGGATAGATATATCCCAAATCTTGTGATCCAACTGATGTAACACTAATTACATGATTATAACTTGCAGGGAAAAAAAATTTTTCAGGATTAGCACATGGGTTAGATCCTGGA
>DAMDNI010000008.1:0-3536 GCA_032083825.1 Bergeyella sp.
TTTTTCATCAAAGCTTTCAGGTGTGGTGAAGAAAAATTTGCCGTTTTCATAGATGTCTTTGATGAAAGTCGCTCGTTCTTTCATAAGATGGACGATCTTCAAAAGCTTTTCATCCGCAAGCCCTGAATTTTTTACATCATTAATATTTTTAAATAAATTCAAAACTTCTTCATCTGATTTCTTCTGCAGATACTGGTGGTTAAACCATTCCGCTTTTTCTTTACTGAATCTTGCACCCGCTTTATGTACTTTATGAAGATCAAATTCCTGAGCCATTTCGTCAAGAGATAAAATTTCTTTATCATCTGCAGGACTCCATCCCAAAAGTGCAAGGAAGTTGATGAACGCATCAGGAAAATATCCTTCTTCACGGTATCCTTTAGAAATTACATTTGTTACCGGGTCTGTGAAATTCAATGGAAATACAGGGAATCCAAATTTGTCACCGTCTCTTTTGCTTAATTTCCCCTTTCCCTCAGGTTTTAAAATCAAAGAAAGATGTGCAAATTCAGGAGCTTCCCAACCCATTGCTTCATACAGCAAAATATGCAGCCCCATTGAAGGAAGCCATTCTTCTCCGCGGATAACATGAGAAATTTTCATCTCATGATCGTCTATAATATTGGCGAAATGATAGGTAGGCATTCCATCGTTTTTTACCAAAACTTTATCATCTAACGTATTGGTATTGACGGAGAATTTCCCGCGAATGATGTCTTCAAGATTTAAAATTCTATCGGCAGGCATTTTAAACCTGACTACGTAAGGTGTTTTTTCTTCCAGCAGCTTCTGGACTTCTTCCTGAGAAAGAGAAACGCTGTTTTTTAATTGTTTTCTGGTTGCATTGCTATAAGAGAATACTTCTCCCTTCGCTTCATATTCTGCGCGTGCTGCATCAAGCTCTTCAGGAGTGTCGAAAGCGATATAAGCATAATCTGTCTTGAGGATTTCTGCAGTATATTTGTCATAGATATCGCGTCTTTCACTTTGCCTGTAAGGAGCGTAAGGTCCTCCATGTTTTGGGCTTTCATCGGGGATCATTCCACACCATTCCAGGGCTTCCATGATGTATTCTTCTGCACCTTCTACATATCTTGCGGTATCGGTATCTTCAATCCTGAGGACAAATTCACCTCCATTGTGTTTTGCGAAAAGATAATCATATAAAGCAGTTCTTACTCCGCCCAAATGCAATGGCCCGGTAGGACTTGGTGCAAAACGCACTCTTATTTTTTCCATTTTATTTGATAAAAAATTGTGGTGCAAAATTAATATTTTTTAAGGTTTTGACACATTAGTATTAGGGTAAATTACAGTTAAAGTAGTATTTTTGAAAATTAAAATTTACAAACATGTTAGAAATAGGAGAGAGACCTTGGGGAAAATATTTTGTTTTGGCAGATGAGCCTAACTATAAACTTAAAAGAATAGAAGTAAATCCTGGACAAAAGCTGTCTTATCAATATCATCATAAACGTCAGGAACAATGGACAATCATTGAAGGAAATGCCACTATTGTTCTGGATGGTGAAGAAATTTCTTTGTCTTACGGACAGAGCATTTTTATCCCTTTAGGTGCGAAACATCGAATTATGAATCTTTCGGAAAAACCTGTTGTTTTCATTGAAGTACAAACCGGGTCTTATTTCGGTGAAGATGATATCGTGAGACTAGAGGATGAGTATGATAGAAACTGAATTGAAATTTTACGAATGAAGATAGTTAAAATGTAGCATATTATGTTGCATTTTTTTATTTTTGGGTTTTATAATGAATATAATTGAATAGTTTATGAAGGAATGAAGAGGTTAAAAATAATTTTTGAAACAGGTATAATTGGTGATTTACATAAAAATCAAGCAGGGCTTTATCGAGTTGCTGATGAACTTTTGAAAGGATTGTACTATAATAAAGAAATTGATTTGTACTATTCAATTTATGCGCATAATCGTAGTAAGAGTACAACTAAAGAAATTGAAGAGATACTTTCCGAAAAAGAGTATAAATTAGAAGCAGCAAATACCAGGCATCGTAGAAAATTTCTAGCATTTAGAAAAGAAAAGCTATTCAAATATATTTACAAAAAATTTGATATTTTTGATTATAAGATTAAAAATCTGTCTATTCTTAAAGAAGCACAAATTTATCACTCGCCATATTATCCTATTCCTAATGTTTTAAAGGAATTTCCAAATATCAAAAAAATTGTAACAATACATGATTTGATACCTTTTATTTTTCCTAACTATAATTCCGATAAAATTTTAATGGAGGAGATTATTGCTAGTATAATTGAAAATGAAGCCTGTGTTATTTGTGTTTCAGAAAGTACAAAAAATGATATTATCCGATTGGTTCCCCAAATAAATCCTAATAAAATATTTATAAGTCTGTTAGCAGCAGATCCTCAAAAATTTTATATTTCAAAAGAAGTCAATCAATTCAGTGAAATTCAAAAGAAATTTAATCTTCCTGATCGATATTTTTTAGGACTAAGCACCTTAGAACCACGTAAAAATATAGATCATGTTATCCGGTGTTTTGTAAAAACGATTACAGAAAATAATATTGATGATATGAGCCTGGTTTTAGTAGGATCAAAAGGGTGGGACTATGATAAAATTTTTGAAGAATATGAAAATGCTGAAAAATTCAAAAGTAAAATTATTATAACAGGAAGGGTACCTGATGAAGATCTTGCAAGTATTTACAGTAATGCTGATGCTTTTTTTTATATGTCGTTGTATGAAGGTTTCGGACTGCCTCCTTTGGAAGCGATGCAGTGTGGTGTGCCAACTGTTGTTTCAAACAATTCATCTCTTCCAGAAGTGGTGGGTGATGCGGGTTTTCTTCTGAATCCTAAGGATGAAAAAGCTCTTTCAGAAATAATGTTTAAGCTTTATGAGAATGAAGATCTAAGGAAAGAATATTCGCAAAAAGCTCTAAAACAAGCGAAAAAATTTTCTTGGGAAAATACCCTTTCTCAGCATATAGAAATATATAAAAAAGTGTTAAATTCACACTCTGAATTTTAGTGCCGGTTTTTCTGTACCAAAAAAATTATTTTGAAGCAAAAAATATTATACTTTATGCCTGATAATCCGGTTTCAGGTAAAGCCGGAAATGTTACGCGAATGCAGCAGATGCTCAATTATTTTAATAATAATGAAGGTTTTGATGCAGAATTTGTTTCACTGAGAGATTGGGGATTTTGGAATATAGAAGACGAAGTAAGATTTAAAAAAGCATATCCTAATATCAAACTTCATTTAATTGAAAAAAAATATAAAAAGAATATTTTTAAATATCTTTTTTTATATAAAATTCCGTATTTCTTTAAAAGAAATTCCATCGATATGTCTAGTTATGCCATGCGCAGGGATTTCAAAAATATAATAGATAAAGTAAAATTCGATAAGGTTATTGTAAGCTATGCATCATGGGGCAAAATAATAGACACAGTTCCCAATGCCTCTTACTTTATAATAGATACCCATGATTTTCTTACAGCCCAGGCAAAAAATAAAGAAAGAATC
>DAMDNI010000008.1:3546-26420 GCA_032083825.1 Bergeyella sp.
GGGAAATTATTTCAGGATGAGATCAATATTCTCAGAAAATATGATGAGATATGGACCTATTCCACAGAAGAAGAGTATATATTCGGGCAGTTTACAGATAAGAAAGTAGTTTTCATACCTATTTCTTTTCCGGAAGAGAATCAAAAAAAAGATGAACCATACTATAAATATGAAGTGCTGTATGTAGCAAGCCAGAATCCTCATAATGTAAAAGGCTTTCATTGGTTTATGAAAGAAGTTTTACCCAATCTTAAGGAAATAAAAATAAATGTTATTGGTAAAATTTGCGAAGTTATAGAGGAACATCCGCAAATTGTAAAACATGGTATAGTAGATAGCTTAAAGGAATATTATGAGAATTCTAAAATATCGATTTGTCCAATGCTAACCGGAACAGGGATCAAAGTTAAAGTTTTAGAATCATTATCTTATGGGATTCCCGTGGTAACAAATAGAAGAGGAGTCGACGGAATTTTAAATAAAACAGAAAACGGATGCCTCGTCTCAGAAAATGGAATGATATTCGCAGAAAACATTAATATGCTTTTGAATAATGATTCTTTTTATGCTGAGATCCAGAATAATGCAAAAGAATATTTTTTGAAAAATCATACACGACAAAAAGAAATGAAGATACTGAATGATATATTTTTTAATGATAAATAACTCAGAATTTTAATGAAAGGAAGCATTCTTATTGATCTCGAACGATTACGCTATCCCAACTCCGGAATTGCCAATGTTTTCCGGTATTTAGCAAAGGGAATCAGCGCTATGAAATCAGGTTTTGAGATCCATCTTTTTGGCCCTGAAGACGAAATTAAAAGAAGCAGCCTCCAATTTAAGGTTGTGCCAAGAAGAGTGAGCGACAAATATTTTGAGTCATTCAGTAACAAATATGATATCATTCATGTAAGCCACCAGCTTTCTCCGTATTTTTCGAAAGATTACAGCCAGGCGAAGAAAATTGTTACGTTGCATGACCTGAATTTTCTTCACGAAAATTTTTCTGAGCTGAAACGTTTCAAAATGCTTAAAAAAGTTAATAGAAGCCTGAAATATGCAGACTATGTGGTATGCATTTCAAAGTTTGTAAAAGATGATTTTGAAAAAAATCAGAATCTTTTTACTTTAAAAAAGCTGAAGGAAACCGCTGTGATTTATAATGGCTTTATCTTCCCTGAAAACAAAACATATTCTATTGAAAAGTTCACGGAGTTGAAGAATAAAAAGTACCTTCTGAATATAGGAGTGCTTTTCCCGAAGAAAAATCAGCTAAGCCTTATCAGGATGTTGCCATTCATTGAAGAAGATCTGGTTTTGGTTGCATCAGGCAGCAAAAGACATTACGGAGAAGAAGTAAGACATGAAATCAAAAGATTAGGTCTTGAAGATCGTGTCCATATCATGAAACACATATCTGATGAAGAAAAATTTGCGCTCATCCAGAACAGCGAAGGTTTATGCCAGCCATCTTTAGCAGAAGGGTTTGGAATTCCTCCTATAGAAGCAATGTTTTTCGGAAAACCTGTTTTTCTTTCTACTTATACAAGTTTGCCTGAAGTCGGCGGAGATCTGGCATTTTATTTTGAAGATTTTGATGGGCAAAAAATGGCGGAAGTTATTAAGAATGGGCTTCAGAAATATAAAGCCCATCCCGAAATGCAGGAGCAAATGAAAGAATGGGCTTTACAGTTTGATTATAAAATAATGGCTCAGAAATATCTGGATTTTTATCAGAAAGTTCTGAATTCTAATTAAATTCTGAAATCGTTTTTGCAATTATTGCAACACAATCCAAAAGCTGCTCTTCTGTGATTACCAAAGGCGGAGCAAGCCTGATGATATTTCCATGAGTTGGCTTTGCCAGCAGGCCATTTTCTTTTAGTTTTAAACAAAGATTCCACGCTGTTTTGCTTTCCGGAGTATCATTGATTAAAATGGCATTCAGCAAACCTTTTCCGCGAACCTTTGTGATAAGGTCTGTTTGTTCAGTTAGTTTTTCAATTTCTTTTCGGAACAGTTTTCCTAATTCTTCTGCTCTTTCCGAAAGTTTTTCTTCTTCCACAACATCTAAAGCAGCAACAGCAACAGCACAAGCGAGCGGATTTCCTCCAAAAGTAGAACCATGCTGCCCGGGTTTGATTACATCCATAACTTCATTATTCGCCAAAACAGCAGAAACAGGATACATTCCTCCAGAAAGTGCTTTGCCTAAGATCAGAATATCAGGCTGTACATTTTCGTGATGGCAGGCAATTAATTTTCCGGTTCTTGCAATTCCGGTCTGCACTTCGTCGGCAATGAATAAGACGTTGTGTTTTTTGCAGAGCTCAGAAGCTCCTTTCAAAAATCCTTCATCCGGGACATATACGCCGGCTTCTCCCTGAATAGGTTCAACTAAAAATGCAGCAATATTCTGGGAATCATTTTTTAGGATTTCTTCTAATGCATTTAAATCGTTGTACGGAATTTTTATAAATCCGGGTGTGAACGGGCCGTAATTCTGATTTGCATCAGGATCATTGGAAAATGAAACGATTGTTGTTGTTCTTCCATGAAAATTGTTTTCGCAGACGATTATTTTTGCTGCATTTTCAGAAATTCCTTTCACTTCGTAGCTCCATTTTCTTGCTATTTTTACGGCTGTTTCCACGGCCTCGGCTCCGGAATTCATAGGAAGCACTTTATCAAATCCGAAAAGTGAAGTTATTTTTTTTTCATATTCGCCCAATTTTGAATTGTAGAATGCTCTTGAAGTCAGTGCTAATTTTGATGCCTGTTCTACCAATGCATTTACTATTTTCGGGTGAGAATGTCCCTGATTCACGGCAGAATAAGCGGAGAGAAAATCGTAATATCTTTTTCCCTCAACATCCCATACAAATACACCTTCACCTTTATCCAAAACTACCGGAAGTGGGTGATAATTATGTGCGCCGTATTGATTTTCAATTTGAATATAATATTCTG
The DNA here is from genome assembly GCA_032083825.1 of Bergeyella sp. GTDB lineage: Bacteria > Bacteroidota > Bacteroidia > Flavobacteriales > Weeksellaceae > DAMDNI01. The sequence continues at coordinate 6,520 of DAMDNI010000008.1, forward strand.
AATTTTTTACGTGTTCTTCTGTATGCATACGAGATCTTGTTTCCACAAATGTAATCTTTTAAAATTAAAAAGGCTATCTCAAAATAGAGAGATAGCTCTGAAAAATACAAATGATGAAAAATTAAAGTGTTTAACTACATGATAAAATGATCCAAAAATTTTATTATTAATATCTCATATTGAGACAATACAAATGTAAATAAATTTATTGATTTCAAAAGAAAAACATTTTTATTTTTTTATTATGAAATAAAAATCCCGGAAAACATTGGCTTTCCGGGATTTTATTTTTATTTAATGATAATCTTTAATTGTCGTAATCTTTATTCATCACAAAATCTTCCATGAATTTTGTTGTATAATTTCCGGCAAGATAGTCTTCATTTTCCATTAACTGTCTGTGGAAAGGGATGGTTGTTTTTACACCTTCAATATAAAATTCTTCCAAAGCACGTTTCATTTTTGCAATTGCCTCTTCACGAGTTTGTGCAGTAGTAATCAGCTTTGCAATCATCGAATCATAATTGGACGGAATTGAATATCCGGAATAAACGTGTGTGTCTACACGAACTCCGTGTCCGCCAGGAATATTGAGGCTTGTAATTTTTCCCGGAGAGGGACGAAATTCATTGAAAGGATCCTCTGCATTGATTCTGCATTCGATGGAATGGAGTTTAGGATAATAATTAAGCCCTGAAATCGGAGTTCCTGAAGCAAGAAGAATCTGTTCTCTGATGAGATCATAGTCTACTACTTGTTCTGTGATAGGATGTTCTACCTGAATTCTGGTATTCATTTCCATGAAATAGAAATTTCTGTGTTTGTCTACCAAAAATTCAATAGTTCCAACACCTTCATATCCGATGAATTCGGCAGCTTTTACAGCGGCAGCACCCATTTTTTCGCGAAGCTCATTGGTCATGAAAGGAGAAGGTGTTTCTTCGGTCAGTTTCTGGTTTCTTCTCTGTACAGAGCAATCTCTTTCAGAAAGATGACAGGCTTTTCCGTTTTGGTCACCGGCAATTTGTATTTCGATGTGTCTGGGTTCTTCAATAAGTTTTTCCATATACATTCCGCCGTTTCCAAAAGCGGCAACAGCTTCCTGAATAGCAGATTCCCAATGATCCTTCAGATCTTCAGCTCTCCATACCGCTCTCATTCCTTTTCCACCACCACCTGCAGTCGCCTTGATCATAACAGGATATCCGATTTCTTCAGCGGTTTTTACAGCTTGTTGGTAAGATTCAATTAGTCCATCAGAACCAGGCACACAAGGCACATCAGCTGCTTTCATCGTTGCTTTTGCATTGGCTTTGTCTCCCATTTTTTCGATCTGTTCAGGAGAGGCACCGATAAATTTGATTCCGTTTTTCTGACAGATTCTTGAGAAATTGGCATTTTCTGAAAGAAAACCATAACCAGGATGAATAGCATCAGCGTTGGTGATTTCTGCAGCAGCAATAATATTAGGAATTTTTAAGTAAGAATCCTTACTTGCAGCCGGGCCAATACAAACCGCCTCATCAGCAAAACGTACATGAAGACTGTCTTTGTCTGCAGTGGAATATACGGCTACCGTCTTGATTCCCATTTCTTTACACGTGCGGAGAATCCGCATTGCAATTTCGCCGCGGTTGGCGATTAATATTTTTTTGAACATCGTTTCGAAATTTTAAATTTTAAATTTTAAATTCTGAATTTTAAATTATTCCAAATGACAAGCATTTAAAATCTATAATTTATAATCTAAAATTCCTTTTAAGATGGGTCTACTAAAAATAATGGCTGATCATATTCTACGGGAGTAGCATCATCCACAAGGATTTTCACGATTTTCCCGCTTACTTCGGATTCGATCTGGTTGAAAAGCTTCATGGCTTCGATCACGCAAACCACTTTTCCTACAGAAACTTCATCACCTACATTCACAAAAACATCTTTATCCGGGGAAGGTTTTCTGTAGAAAGTACCGATCATCGGAGATTTTACGGTTACAAATTTACTGTCATCATCAGCAGATTCAGTCTTTTCTGAAGGGGTTGCAACCGGAGGGGCAGAAACAGGAGCTGCAGCTTGTGGGGCAGTATGATAAACAGCTTGTTGGGGAACATAGCTTACTTCGCTTCCGCCAAGTGGAGTTTTAATGGTGATTTCAAAATCTTTAGTCTTGTATTTTACTTCAGAAACTTCAGCTTTTGATACAAATTTGATAAGATTTTGTATGTCTTTAATATCCATAAAGTTTTGTTTTATTGTTACGCCAAAGATATAAAAAAAGGTATAAAAACAGCAAAAACCACTCAAATTTATTCAAAATTGAGTGGTTTTTGTATAAAATCGAGGTTTTTTTGAAAAACCTGTTTTAGTTTTCTTCTGTAGTTTCTACTGTTTTTTCAAGAACTACTTTACCTCTGTAGTAAAGTTTTCCTTCATGCCAGTGTGCTCTGTGATAAAGGTGAAGTTCTCCTGTTGTAGCATCTTTTGCCAACTGAGGAGCTACCGCTTTATAATGCGTTCTTCTCTTATCTCTTCTTGTAGACGATTGTCTTCTCTTTGGATGTGCCATTGCGTAATAATTTTTTAATTTGATGATCGATGAGATTCCTCATCTCATCATATTTAAACTATTTAATTTTTATCTTTTAATTTTTTTAAAGCTTCCCATCTCGGATCGCTTTCATGTTGTTTTTCAATATCTTCTTCAGTTACTTTCGGGCTGAATTGTTCCAAAGCTTCCAAATCTTCTTCTGTCACATTTGGAGAAACTTTCTTCATAGGGATGGAAAGCATGACATCTTCATAAATCAAATGAGCTACATTGAATGCATGATCATGCATTGGGATCTGTATCACATCAATATCGCTGTCGTCATATTCTTCTCCGAATTTTACCAGAACCTTAATTTCATTTTCAATGGGATAGTTGAAAGGCTCGTTGGTAATATCGCAAACAAGTTCAACTTCTCCGGCTGTTTTAATGAAAAATTCTAAAAAAGTAGAATGCTTATCCATAAGGATTTCAGCTACAATTTTAGGATTTGTAAATTCCTGCTCTGTATCGAATAATTGAAAGAACGCTTTGTCAATCTCAAAACGAAAATTGTGTTTTCCGTTTTTCAGTCCGGAAAAGCTTACGTCATAGTTTCTTAGCTTGTCCATAAATTGAGTGTGCAAAAATAAAACAATTTATTAAAATAACAAAATTTTTCTGTAATACTTTTTATAGAGAATTTAATGTTCGAAAATATTAAAATTCACAATATCAAAAGTTTATTCCTCATCCGGAAGATCTTCATCAACTCCGTTATCAGAAACGGCTTTTCGAGGTCTTAGCCGATTGCTCATCAATTGCTGAAATTCCTGACGGTTTTTGTGAATTTTGATTGCTGTAAAAATTGCTTCTGTGAAACTTTGTTCATCAGCAATATTCTGGCCTGCAATATCATAAGCTGTTCCGTGATCAGGCGAAGTTCGGATAAATGGAAGCCCGGCAGTATAATTTACACCTTCTTCATAAGCAATAGTTTTGAACGGCGCTAATCCCTGGTCATGATACATGGCCAAAACGGCATCAAAACTTCCGTATTTGTTTGGCTGGAAAAAGCTGTCTGCAGGAAATGGTCCGAAAGCCAGAATTCCGCCGTCAAACAATTCTTTTATTGCAGGCTCTATGATTTCTATTTCTTCTTTTCCGATTACTCCTCCGTCTCCGGCATGAGGATTGAGTCCGAGAACTGCAATTTTTGGCTTTCGGATATTGAAGTCTTCAATTAAAGTCTGGCTGAGCTGTCTGATTTGTTTTTTTATTTTTTCTTTAGAAATATTCTCGGCAATTTGAGCGACAGGAATATGATGAGTGGAAACGGCAACTTTCAAGCTTTCTGTTACCAAAAACATAAGTCCTTTCTTTTCAAACTTTTCTTCAAAATATCCGGTGTGTCCTGCATGTCTGAAACCGTATTTCATCATTTCATCTTTATTGATGGGTGCGGTTACAAGAACATCGATCTCACCTTTTTTCAAAGCTTCTGTTGCTGCTTCCAAAGAATCAATTGCTAATTTCGTGGATTCTTCTGTTGGTTTTCCTAACTCTACGTTTACATTATCTTTCCAGATATTGACCATGTTGAGTTTTCCGCCTTGAGCCTGAGAAGCTTCAGTGATGTAATTGAAGTTGAGATTGAGCTTAAAAATATTTTTCTGAAAAGTGAAAAGTTTTCCCGAACCAAAAATAACAGGGGTGAAAAAATCTGTAATATTTCTGTCTTTCAGCGATTTCATAATGATTTCCGGGCCAATTCCGTTGAAATCACCGATGGAAATTCCTACTTTTATTTTATGGTTTTGTGGGTTCATTTTTAACTATCTTTGAAAATTAATAGAATGTACAAATTTAGCAAAATAATAATATGTTTACAGGAATTGTTGAGGCAGTCGGAAAGGTGGAAAAAATTGAAAAATCAGGAAGCAATATTCATTTTACATTAAGCTGTCCGTTTACTCACGAACTGAAAATTGATCAGAGTGTTGCTCATAATGGCTGCTGTCTTACTGTTGTTGAGATCAAAGATGGCGCATATATTGTAACAGCCATTGATGAAACGCTCGAAAAAACCAATCTCGGAAAGTGGGAAAAAGGTACGGAAGTCAACCTTGAAAGATGTATAAAAATGGACGGAAGATTAGACGGCCATATTGTTCAGGGACATGTTGATAAAACCGGTACGGTTGTTTCCATTGAGAATAAAGATGGAAGCTATTTCATCACTTTTGAATATGATGAAAACGGGAATTTTGTTACAGTTCCTCAAGGTTCAATTACCATAAACGGAATTAGCTTAACAGTTGCCAAAAGCGAAGATTTTCGTTTTTCTGTAGCGATTATTCCTTACACATGGGAATTCACGAATATGAAAAATCTTGCAATAGGAGATAAGGTGAATCTGGAATTTGATATTATCGGAAAATATATTGCTAAATTAATGAAAAAACAGAATGTCTAACAGTTCCGGCTACCGGAGTTACAGTCTTCGGAACAAAATTTTTTGGGGATTTATGCTGATCTGTATCCTGAGTATTCTGGGTTCGGCAGTTTTGTCATTTTTTATTCTCCGAAACAATGCTTCTGAACAAAGCAGGACACAGATGCAGAAAAGATCTGATGCAATGATGTCTGCGTTGGATTATGCTGTAAGCCATACTCAAGTAGAAACCCGCGATCTGAAAGAGGTTTTAGGAAATGAAGTTTTTGAAATTTCGGATATCAACAAACAGGATATTATTATTTATGACCTTCACGGAAATTATCTGCTCTCTAATAAAGATATCAATCTTGTTCCGCAGAAAGAAGTTCCGATAGAAATCGTCAATCAGCTTTTGGCTTCTGACAAAAGAGTGGATAAGAAAAGTTATGATGAGAAAACTCAAAGTACCGTTACCTCCTCATACATGATTCTCAAAAACAATATGCTGGAACCAATTGCGATTGTTTATTTCCCTTATTATCACAATGATTCTGCGTATCTGGATGTTTTTAATAAATATGTAAAGTATATTATCCTGATAGATTTATTCATCATCATTTTCAGTGTTTGGCTGAGCTGGATTATCTCAAAAAACCTTACAAATACACTTACCAGATTTTCAGAAAGAATCAATAGGATTAATTTTTTTCAGAAAGATCTCCGTCCAATCCGTTATTATAAAAATGATGAATTAGGAACTTTAGTAAAGGCATACAACCGGATGATTCTACAAATCCAGGATCAGAAAGAACGTTTGAGCCACACCGAAAGAGAACATGCATGGAGAGAAATGGCAAAACAGGTAGCGCATGAAGTGAAGAATCCGCTCACTCCAATGAAGCTCACCATTCAGAATTTTGAGAGAAAATTCGATCCGAATGATCCGCAGATTTTTGAAAAAGTCAAAAAAATGAGTTCAACAATGGTTGATCAGATTGATTTGATTGCGGCTGTTGCCAGTGCTTTTTCTCAATTTGCACAACTTCCGGAAAAAAATAATGAAGTTTTTAATCTCAATAAAGAAATTTCAAATATTGTTGAGATTTTCAGCGGAGACAAAATATTTCTTCATTCCAACAAGAATGATATTATGATGAGTATGGATAAGATTTATCTTAACCGAATCATTACCAATCTGGTTACAAATGCAAAACAGGCCGAGATTGCAGGCCGAGAAATGATCATTAATATTGATGTTGAACAGATTAATAAAAGAATTACCATCAGTGTAGAAGATAACGGAAGCGGAATCCCGCCGGAAATTCTCGGGCGTATTTTTGAACCCAATTTCACTTCAAAAAGTTCAGGAATGGGATTAGGTTTAACGATGGTTCGCAAAATGATAGAAGATTATAATGGCGAAATTACTGTAAAATCTGAAGAAGGAGTCGGAACTAAGTTTATCATTTCTCTACCTTGTAATTTGTAATTGTAATTTTTGATGAAACCTTTTTATTTTCAGCAATTTCAGGTTCTTCAGTCAAAAGATGTTTTTCGTGTCGGTACAGATGCTGTTTTGCTCGGCGCTTTAGCTTCTGTGGTTTCTGCAAAAAAAATTCTTGAGGTTGGAACCGGAACTGGATTGATTTCTCTTATGCTGGCACAAAGAAATCCAAAGACTGATCTTATCGCTATTGATATCTCAGAAAAAGCTCGTATACTTTCTTTAGCTAATTTTGAGAATTCTATTTTTCGGAATAGGATTTCATCTTTTCATCAGGATTTTAAATCTTTTGAAACGAATGAAAGATTTGATTTAATTATTTCGAACCCGCCGTATTTTGAAGAAAATGAATCGGTAAAAGATATTGTTGCCCGCCAAAAAACGGAGCTGGATTTTTTTGAACTTATTCAGAAGTCTTCCGAACTGGTTTCAGAGAATGGGATTTTTTCAGTGATTATTCCTTCCAGTTCTGCGGAATACTTTATTGCAGAAGCTGAGAGTTTTAACATGAAAATTTTCCGTAAAATCAACATTTTCGGGATCAAAAACGGAAGTTTAAAAAGAAATATCCTTGAGTTTTCAAAATCAGATTTACCTTTAGAAACCACTGATTTTGTGATAGAAAAAAGTCCGAGACAATACTCGGACCAATATCTTGAACTCACAAAAGAGTTTCATATTTTCAATAAATAATTATTCGAAAAGTTCTGCAGTATCTAGTACGCTTACTTTTCCATCCTCACATCGTATTGCTTCTCCGGGAAAGTTATGAATCATGTGGTAATCATGAGTAGCCATGACTACAGCAGCGTCGTTTTCAAGGGCGACTCTTTTTAAAAGGCCCATAATTTCGTTAGAAGTTTCAGGATCCAGGTTTCCTGTAGGTTCATCCGCTAAGATGAGTTCAGGATGATTAAGTAAAGCTCTTGCAATGGCAACACGTTGTTGCTCTCCACCGGAAAGTTCGTGAGGCATTTTGTGTTTTTTAGTTTTCATGCCGACGCTTCCTAGTACATCGTTTATCCTGTCGTCAATTTTTATTTTGTCTTTCCATCCTGTTGCTTCCAGGACGAATTTGAGGTTTTTCTCAACAGTTCTGTCTGACAAAAGCTGAAAGTCCTGAAATACGATTCCAAGTTTTCTTCTCAAATTAGGAATGTCTGAAACTCTTAACGTTGCAAGATCAAAATTGGCAACGCTTCCCTGTCCTCCAGCCAAAGGAATATGCCCGTAAAGTGTTTTCAGAAGAGAGCTTTTTCCGGAGCCTGTTTTCCCGATCAGGTAACAGAATTTTCCTTTTTTAATATGAAGGTCAACATTGGTAAGAACGGTAAAATTTTTCTGTGCAATTTTTGCATTGGACAGATTGATGATATTTTCACCGGTTTCGTGTCTGTGCGGCATATCGTATTGGTTGAATGGTTGGAGAAATCAAAAATAAGAAAAACTAACCTGAGAAGGAAAATTTTAGTAAAATTTAACAAACAAAAAATGCCTGAAAAATTACTTTTCCAAGCATGATTTGTATATGATAATCCAGAATTATCTTTTAGCGCGTGCAGCACTAACAGTTAAACTCTTTCTGCCTTTTGCTCTTCTCGCAGCCAAAACTCTTCTACCGTTTGGTGTAGACATTCTTTCTCTGAAACCGTGCTTGTTTCTTTTCTTTCTTTCTGATGGTTGGAATGTTCTTTTGCTCATTACTTTATATTTAAATCGTAATTACTCTATAAAATTTTCAGGTGGCAAAGATATGTAAAAATTTATGAATTGCAAATTTATTTGAGAATTTTTCTTTACTTGATTTCTCATTCTGTTATTAATATGCTGGAATCGGATTTGTTTCGAAATGCTTTTATTGTTTTTTCAAAATTTTAAAACCGTATTTGATTATTCTATAAAAAAGCAGAAAAATTTGCCGCCAGGATATTAAATATTTCTAAAAATATCTTAAGTTTGACATATTAATTAAAAAAAATCAATTATAGATGAAGAAAAATTTACTTTTAAGCTTACTGTTAGCAGGCTCTGCTTTTCATGCTCAGGCTTTTACCGAAGGGTTTGAAGATCTTGCGCCGGATTGGACATTTATTAATAACGGAAGCCCGGATATTAATGAACAATGGGGATTATGGACTAGCTATTTCGAAATGACTCCCAATACCGGAAATGTAATGGCAGGGATACAATATTCTGCAACCTATACGCATAACGATTACATGGTTTCCCCGCAATTTCAGGTGATCGCAGGTGTTTCTGATAAGCTGTCATTTTATGCACGCAATTTCGGGACTAATTTTCAGGAAACAATAAGTGTTTTGGTTTCCGAAACAGATGCAACTGCTGCTTCTTTTACAGGTACTATTGTGGCTGATCTTCCACCAACTTCCGGAGTCTGGACTAAGTATGAATATGATTTGACTCCATATGTAGGGAAACAAATTTACATAGCTTTTCACTCCAAGACGTTTTTCAAGTGGTTTGTCGGAATTGATGATGTAGCTGTTTCAGGAAATACGCTGGCTGTAAACGATAATACAAAGAACAAGGTTTCCGTTTATCCTAATCCTTTTCAGGATGTAATCACGATTTCTGATGTGAAAGGAGTACAATCCATTTCAATCTCCGATGCTTCCGGCAGGACAATCAGAAAAACTGAAGTTCAAAACCAGCTAAATTTGGAAAATCTAAAATCAGGACTGTATTTTATCAATCTGCATAAAGAAGATGGGAGTGTACAGACCATAAAAGCAATTAAAAAATAAACTTTACTCACAACTGGTTTTTATAATGTCATTTGGAAAAATGACATTTTTTATTTGTACCATCATCAAAAAACAGAGCTATCATTTTTGGAATCGTTATCTTTGACGTCTAAAAAAATGCTCAATAAATGTTTACATCCTCAGAACTTTTAGAAATCAGACAGCTGCTTATTCCTGAAAATAAAATTGTCATTCTCACCCATTACAATCCGGATGGAGATGCAATCGGAAGTTCTCTGGGGCTAAAACATTTTCTGGATGTAAAAGGGCTTTCTGCGGAAGTAGTGGTTCCGAATGATTTTCCAAAATTTCTGAAATGGATGCCGGATGCAAAAAAAGTTACAATTGCTGATTATAAAAGAAAAAAAGCATGGGAAATGATTCATGAAGCAGATGTGCTTTTTATTCTTGATTTCAACGCTTCGCATCGCAGCGGAAATTTGATGGCTTCATGGATTGATAAAGCAGATGCGGTAAAAATCCTGATAGATCATCATCAGCAGCCAGATGATTTTGACTATGTTTATTCTGATACTTTAATTCCTGCAACTTGTCAGATGGTGTATCATTTTATTCAGGCTTTAGAAGAAGAGGATTTGGTTGGGCAGTCTATTGCAGAATGTCTTTATACAGGGATTATGACTGATACCGGAGGATTTAGGTTCCGTTCTACAAGTGCAACAACACACAGGATTGTTGCCAATCTTATTGAAAAAGGAGCTGATCCTGCAAAAATCACTTCTAATACTTGGGATACCAACACTGTTTCCCGCCTTCATCTCCTTTCATTAATTTTGAGCAGGATAGAAGTGGTGAAAGATGGGAAAGTAGCGATTTTGTATTTAACGAGAGATGAGCTCAAAGAATATGGTTTCGAAAAAGGAGATACAGAAGGTTTCGTGAATTACGGGCTCAGTATTATCGGGACAAAAATGTCTGTATTTTTTATGGAAGATTTATACGAAGATTTTATCAAAATCTCTTTCCGAAGCAAAGATGAGGTAGATGTAAACCAGTTTTCAAGAAAATATTTCAATGGGGGAGGCCATATCAATGCAGCCGGTGGAAAATATTTTAAAGACATGGAAGATACCATTGAAGATTTTAAAGAAAAAATAGAAGAAGAAAATTTTTAAATAAAATGCGCCCGTAAAGGCGCATTTGTTTTTCTAAAGCATCAAATTCTTAGGGAGATTATGCAGTAATTCTGTATTGATAATAGCTGCGCAGATTTCCGGCTTTTCCCAATGCCCGTTGTGTCCACAGTCCAGGACATAAGATTTGATATTGGTTTTATCGGGAAGATTATTGATAGTATTTTCTGTTTTTACTGCATTATCGTGATTCCCGGCAAGAACTAATATTTTTCCGGCGAAATTTTCGAGGACAGATTTTCGGTCAGGCCTTTCGATCATTCCTTTTACACAGGCTAATGCGCCGATATTATCGGTAGAAAGTGCTGTTTGTTTTGCTAAGTTTATTTTTCCTTCCAAAATATCCAATTCATTAGGATTGAAAAGATTCGGGATTCCGGCGTTTACATAATGGCTGAAAGCTTCCTCGATTATTTTAAAACTTTTCCTCCGCTGGTCTTTTTTTTCTTCGTCATCCGGGAAATAAGTGGAAAAAAATAAAGTCAGGCTTTTAAGGTATTTCGGAAATTTTTCTGCAAAAGCCAAAGCAACATATCCTCCCATTGAATGTCCGAGAATATGGTTGTTTTCATCAAGATCCAGATCGTCCAGAACTTTTTTTACTTCTTCAGCCATCAATTCCATCGTGTGGATTTCTCCGAGTTTTTCAGATTTTCCGTGTCCTGGCAAATCAATTTTCAGAAGAGAGAAGTTTTTTGAAAGATGAGGCTCCATATCATTCCAGATGCTCGTGTTTTCCATAAAGCCGTGAAGAAGAACAAGCGTTTCTTTTCCGTTGCCGGTGATTTCGAAATTCAGCATGATTTTAATTTTTAAATTAAAGTTTGATATCAATATAGTCAGCAAATCCTGAACCGTTCACCATATCCTGAAGTCTCCATGTTTTTCCGCCGTCTTTACTCAAAAATGTTTTGGTTCCTTTCCTGGTGTATGCTTTTCCGTTGTCGTAATCATGGATGCTTTGGACAATCTTCCCCGTGAAATTGATGTGTTTTTCTGTAACACGGATTCCGTAACCGTTGATTTTGGCATAATCTTTTCCGGATTTTATTTCTCCATTTATTTCGTATTCATCATTGTTGCCTTCTATTTTTTTGAAACTTACCTTTCCTTTTCCGGAAATGGCGCTGTGTGTGAAAGTATGTACTCCGGAGATATTGCCAAATCGATTTTTGTTGCGGATGCTGTCATTGATTTTTGTTCTGACAGCATTAATGGAATCAATGATTTGAGTGCTGTCAATTTTTGTATTGGTTGTATCTGACGCTTCGGTTTTTTTACAGGAAAACACAAAAGATAAGGCAATGACAGGAAGCAGTTTTTTCATATTTTAAGTTTGATCAAAAATAAAAAAATGAGCGCTAAAAAGCACTCATCTTACTTATTATTTCACTACTTCCCTGTATATTTTCTTTTCTGACGGTTTTATTTCCGAAATACCGTAGCGTTCACTGTTTGTAATAGCCATATTGTCAAGGATATCTACGAAATTTTTGTAGTTCGCATCATCAGTTGGCTTAATGATAATCGTAAAAATTTCGGGCTTTGGAGCTGCTTTTTTGTAGGAGGAAATAAGTTTGGAAATTTCCATGCCTCCCATTGTCGTTTCTTTAAGGTCGGAAGGAATTAAATCTTTCATCTCTTTTTGATAATAAAAAACACGGTTGTTTTCACCCAAGATGAAAGTGATCTGGTTCCTAAAATCAATTACATTTCCTAAATCAGGCGGAGATTTCGCAGGCAAGCCTAAATCCATTACATTAGGTTTTGAAAATGATGTCACAAACATAAAAAATGTGATCAGCAAAAATCCTAAATCAACCATGGGAGTCATATCCACATGGATTTGTTTTTTGCGGGAAGCTTTTTGGTTGCCTCTTTCCGCAGTCATTACTTCGGCCATAATTTGTATTATTAATAATTAAACAAAAATTGAATCTGGTAACAAATTGAATTATAAATATTGTTAAAAAATACAAATCTTATACCTTAAGTGAAATTTTGATGATTAATTTTTAAAAATAATATTTAGTGGATAATAGTTTTATCAAAAAAACGCTGTAAACTTTTGTTACAGCGTTTTTAAAATTTTGGTATTATGAATTTTTTATTTGTTTGATTTATAATAGCTTACTCCGCAATCTAAGAATTTTTTAAAATCTTCTTTCGACATATATCCGGAGACCGGACTGTTGATTACTTTTCCTTCAGGAGTTACCAAAACGTAATGCGGCTGAGAGTTATTATTGAAATTCACCTGCTGAAAACGACTCCAGCGATCACCGATTGTATTGATTTTCTGCAATTGTCCGTCTCCCAAATCTACTTTTGTTTTCTGGTCTTCGGGAAGTTCTTCTTTATCATCTACATAAAGAGAGGCTAAAACGACATCGTTTTGAAGAATAGGTAAAATATCAGGTTCGCTCCAGACGAATTCTTCCATTTTACGGCAGTTTTCACAGCCATATCCGGTAAAATCAATAAGAATAGGTTTTCCTTCTTTTTGAGCAATTTCTACGGCTTTGAAATAATCGTGTTCAGGGTGCATCCCGAGTATTCCGTCATTTTCATCATGGAAGTAGCTGATGTTTAAAGGAGGAAGAATTCCGCTTAAAAGCTGAAGTTTCGGCCGGTCTGAAGGAATTAATCCCTGAACCAGATAAACAATAAATCCAATTCCTGCAATTCCTAAAAGTTTTCTTCCTGTAGAGATTTTCGGTTTTTTATCATCATGCGGAAATCTTATCAATCCGAATAAATATAAAACGAGCCCAATCGTAATAATAATCCAAAGCACGATAAAAAGTTCTCTTTTGAGCCAAAATGTTTTGGAAACTAAATCTGCTTTTGATAAAAATTTTAAGGCTAATCCGATTTCAATAAAACCTAAAACAACTTTTACGGTATTCATCCAGCCTCCTGATTTCGGAAGACTTTGCAAAGCCTGCGGAAACAATGCCAAAAGACCGAAAACAATTGCCCAAGCTAATCCGAATCCGGCTAATGCAAATGTCAGCAGCATCGGCACATTTGCAGATCCTGTAACGGCACTTCCAAGCAAACTTCCCAGAATCGGGCCTGTACAAGAGAAAGAAACAATTACTAACGTCAATGCCATAAAGAAGATCCCGATAATTCCTCCTGCTTCTTCTGCTTTTGATGATTTGTTGGCAATAGAGCTTGGCAAGGTGATGTCGTAATATCCGAAGAAACTTCCTGCGAAAAAGATGAAAATGACAAAAAAGAAAATATTCAGCCAAATGCTTGTGGAAATTTCATTAAAAATATTTCCTGCAATCCCATCAATCAAATGAAAAGGAACGCTTAAAAGGACAAAAATTAAAAAAATGAAAAATCCGTAAATCAAAGCATCACGCTTTCCTTTTGATTTGTTTAATGAACCTTTTGTAAAAAACGAAACGGTTAAAGGAATCATTGGGAAAACGCAAGGCGTAAGCAATGCAATCAATCCGCCAATAAAACCTAAAATCAGGTACGTCCAGTAATTTTCTTCATTTTTTATTTTCTCGGTTCCGCAATCGGTGAGTGGATTTTCAAAATCTAAAGATTCAATTTTCAGCTGTTTAGGATCGAGTTTTGAAATTTCTTTTGGAGTATTTTCAGAAATCTGAGGAGCAGAAACAGGATTTGCAGACACAATTGTATCTGTTTTTACTTCAGTCTGGGAAGTTTCTTCTGTTTTTGATTCAGAAGCTTTGCCTTCTGCTTTTCCAAGAAATTCTAATGTGTTCGGAGCTAGGCAGACTCTGTCGTTGCAAGTCTGATACATGATTTCGGCAGATACATCAGAATTTTTAGAAGGATCTTTCAGCTTGAATTTTTGTTTAAAGGCAACACTATTAGCGTAATAAATCATATCTCCGCCAAAAGCTTCGGAAAACTCTTCTATTTTCTTACCTTCTTCTATTACTTTTCCTGTAGGAATAATGTTGGAGCCGGAAATTTTGAACTCAGTAGGAATGGCTGTATCCTCAGGAATATCTTTTGAATTAACGTGCCAGCCTTTTTCAATCGTAGCGTTTAAAACAGCTTCGTATTGGTTGTTTCCTAAGTCTTTAACCTCAAATTTGAATTTTACGGGATTTTTTATTTGTGCATTTGCTAAGCTTGTAAGTGTCAGCAAAATAAACAGAAACCAGTTTTTCAATTTCATTTTTTACTTTTTTTTACTTTTTCAGAGATATGGTTAGTGTTTTTTCAGTGTGTTTTTCAGCGGCAAATCTCCTGTCTTGGCGCAAAGGAATGATTCCTAAGATTTCATTGTTCCTATCGCAGAGAAGCCAGGTTTTTTGCTTTGCTAAAATAGACAATTTTTCGTCTTTGAAGAATTTGGAGATTTTCTTTTTGCCCATCATTCCGATAGGGAAAAACGAATCACCTTCTTTTTTATTTCTTAATTTTAAGGGTAATGTAATTTTGTTTTTATCGATCTTCCAGCAAAAACTTCCTGAATTTTGAATTTCGTTTTTGATGTTTTCAGGAATAATGATTTTGTTTTCAATGATTTCGAGTAAGATTTCTTCATTTTCATTATTATCTTTTTCAGATGCCAGCTGAAAAATCATTTCGTTTCTATTAATGATAAGCTGATAATCATGATTAAAAAACGAGCTTCCAGTATTGGCGGTTAATACTTTCTGCATTTCGTTTTCATTGGTGAAACCGAAACGTTTTAAAATTTCGTACCGCACAATTTCAGGTTCTTGAGAAAATTTTTGTTTATTGATAATGATCTGGCCTGTAAAAGAGGCAATTTTCAATTTTTCAATTTTTTCTTCAATGGCCGTATCGAGAAAGTTTTTGGTCTGGTTGAGAAAATCTATGCTTTTTGAAAAATTCTGAAGGAAATTTTCATTGATTTCCATCAATTCCGGAACGATTCTGTGACGAATTTTATTTCTCAGATAATCGGTCTTTTGGTTGGACAAATCTTCCCGGAACAAAATATTATTTTCTTTTGCAAATGCATAAATTTCTTCCTTTGAAAAATTGAGAAGCGGGCGGATAATTCCATTTTCGTTTTTAGGAATTCCGCTTAAACCCCGGATTCCCGAAGCTTTGGAAAGATTAATGATGAACGTTTCCAGCTGGTCGTTTAAATGATGAGCAGTCGCTAAAACATCTAGTTTTTCTTTTTTTTGAATTTCTCTGAAGAAATCATATCTCAGTTTTCTCGCCCAAATCTGGATGGAATTTTGAGGTTTTTCTTCTTCCGAAACTTTGTACAGATGAAGCTTTATATTGTTTTCCGTACAAAAATTTTCCACCAATTGCTGGTCGCTGTCAGAATCTTTTCCGCGCAGTTTATAATTAATATGAGCTGCTTCAAATTCAAACCCTGAATGATGAAATAAATAAAGCAAAACCATAGAATCTGCACCGCCGCTTACAGCAATCAGAAACTTTTGATCACGCGGATTGTGTGAAAGTTTTTGAAATTCTCTGTGAAAATGATCTAAAGAAAGCACGGAAACTCTTAAATATTTCTAAAATTAAGCAAAGATAAGGCATCTTTTGAAAATGAATTTGTAAATTTGGGAATAAGATGGCTTCGTTTTTGCAGCCAAAAATCTGTAATCTTGAATAACATTATAAAAACCTTTATATGAAATTAGGTAAATTTTTAGCCATAGGAATTGTGGCGGTCACATTGACAAGCTGTGTGAGCAAGAAACAGTACGATGCTTTGAACCTCAATTACAAGCAAAGTATCGAAAACCTTGCAGAAAGACAAAGGGAAATTCAGGATCTGAAAGGTCAGAATGCAGGATTAACCAGCGAAAACAATCTTTTGAAAAGTCAGAACGAAGCTCTGAAATCTTCATTAGATGCATGTTTATCCAATACAGGGAAATCTTCTGCTAATATTGATAAATTAGTAGGAGAGATCAATGCTTCAAACTCTTACATCAAACAACTTATTTCTTCCAAAAGCAGAAATGACAGTTTGAATTTAGCTTTATCAAACAAGCTGAAACGTTCTTTGGATAATGTTGCCGACGCTGATGTAGATGTAAAAGTATTGAAAGGAGTGGTAATGATCTCCTTATCTGACAAAATGCTTTATAAAACAGGAGATTACAATATTTTGCCAGCTGCTCAGGAAGTGTTAGGTAAAGTTGCAAAAGTAATCAACGATTACGATAAGTACTCCGTACTGATCGAAGGTAATACTGATAATGTACCATTAAGCTCTTCTAATCTTCCTAAAGACAACTGGGATCTGTCAGCCTTGAGAGCAACGTCTGTTGCTAAAATCCTTCAGGCTCAATTCGGAGTTGACCCTTCAAGAATTACTGCAGGAGGTAGAAGCGAATACAATCCTAAATCTACGAATATGAGCGTTTCCGGACGTGCAGAAAATCGTAGAACAGAGATTATTATTATGCCAAAACTGGATGAGTTTATGCAATTGATGGATATTGCTCCAAAGAAATAATAAGCTTTAATAATACATTTAACTTTGTCAGAGTTTTATACTTTGACAAAGTTTTTTTTATTCCTTATATTTGATTTTCAAAAATTCTTAAATATGAGCTTCTTCGAAGAAAAAAATCCGGAAATGGATCGTTATCTGGAAATGCATGCTTCCTCGGAGCCTGAGATTTTGAAAAAGCTGAGAAAGGAAACGTATCAGAAAACGACTCAGCCACATATGATTTCAGGATACCAGCAAGGAAGGCTTTTGACGATAATCTCTAAAATTTTGCGCCCAGAAAAAATTCTAGAAATCGGGACTTTTACCGGCTACGCTACATTATGTCTTGCAGAAGGATTATCTGAAAATGGCAGGTTAATGACATTCGATGTGAATGAAGACTTAGCCTATCTGCCCCGAAAATACTTTAATGAGAGTGAATATTCAGATAAGATTGATTTTCGTATTCAGGATGCAAAAGAATTTCTGAAAAATACGGATGAGATTTTTGATTTAATATTTATTGATGCTGATAAAGAAAATTATGCTGAATATTTTAATCTTATAAAGCCAAAAACCAAAAAAGGTTCTGTCGTTCTGTTTGACAATGTACTTTGGTATGGCAAAGTTTTAGAAGAAAATCCCAAGCAGCTTTCCACCCAAAAAATTAAGGAACTGAACGATTTGGCAGCAAAAGATGAAGACTTTGAAAATCTTATTTTACCTTTGCGCGATGGCGTAAACTTTCTTCGCAGGAAGTAATTAAAAGATTCAAAAATCCATAAATTAGAAATGCAATAATTTTTTTAATTCCTGAATCTCTTAATCTCTAAATTTATAAGATGAATAAAGCAATCTGTTCTGTAAGCGTAGCTCCCGTTCGTAAAGAACCCTCAGAAAAAGTGGAAATGGTGAACCAAATGCTATTTGGTGAAAGCTGTGACATCCTCGAAGAGCAAAAATACTGGACGAAAATCAAAATGCATTACGACGATTACGAAGGATGGATTGATGCCAAACAACTTAAGCACGTAACAGCAGAATATCTTCAGAACAGGAAAATTACTGTAATTACAGAAGATTTTTCTTCCGTTATTATGAAAGACGGGCGCACATTACTCTCTATGGGATCAGAAGTTGAGTTTCCGACAGTTGCTTCCAGAAGAAGTCATAATCTTCGTGAAAGCATTGTGCTTACTGCCAAAGAATTCCTTAATATTCCTTATTTATGGGCAGGGAAAAGTTTTTTTGGGGTAGACTGCAGCGGTTTGGTTCAGCTCGTATATAAGATTCATAACATCAAACTTCCGCGCGATTCTTATCAGCAGGCAGAATTAGGCGATGCGCTTACTTTTGTGGAAGAAAGTGAACCTGGTGATATTGCTTTTTTTGAAAATTCTGAGGGAAGAGTAGTACATGTCGGAATCATGATGGATAATCAGCAAATTATTCATGCCTCAGGAAAAGTGCGTATCGATATTTTGGATTCTACAGGTATTTTTAATCGTGAGTTGAATCAGCATACACACAAGCTGAGATTTGTGAAAAGAATTTTGAAAGATTAATGCCGATGAATAGCTGGAGAAAAACATTGAATATCCTGAATATAGCATTGCTTGCGTATATTTGGATTTTTAGCACCATAGAATATTTTTCTTTGCCGGACAGAATCCCTCTACATTTTGATTTTAGCGGAAAGCCGGATTCTTTCGGTGCCAGCTATACTGTTTTTTTGGGTGCTGTAATTGCGACGCTCTTGTATTTCCTGAACCGGTATCTTTCCGGGAATCCTGATTCTCCGTTGCTGAACATTTCGGATGAAATGAGAAAAAATAAAAGGCTCACATCACTTTTTGTCATGATTATCACTTTTTATATATTGCTGCTTTTCGCCAATATGATGATGGAAGTGATCTTCATTGCAAAAGGAAATTATGAGAGATTATCTCCTGTTTCCAATGTGATTATCGGGCTGATGTTTATTTCCATCGTAGCATATTTTTTATATGCCCGGAAAAAAGTACACATCATTGATTAAATTTTTGATTTGAAATTTTTATATAACATATTCATCAATCTTCTTATTTTCGGAATGAAAATAGGAGCGCCTTTCAATTATAAGCTGAAGCGTGGTTTGGCAGGAAGAAGGCAAAGCTGCAGCAATATTGAAGATCATATTTCAAAAAACGATAAAGTAATCTGGATGCACGCTTCAAGTCTCGGCGAATATGAGCAGGGCCTTCCTGTTTTAGAAAAGCTTAAAGAAAATTTTCCGCAGCATAAGATTTTGATTACTTTTTTCTCTCCTTCAGGTTACGAAAATGTGATGAAAAAAAAGCATATTGCAGACGTAATCTGTTATCTTCCTTTTGATAGAAAAGCTTGGGTAAAAGAATTTGTTTCGCATTTCCGTACAGAAATTTTCTTCACCGTAAAATATGATTACTGGTATCATTTTTTGGATGAAATTAAAAAATCAGGAGCCAGGATTTATGTTGTTTCAGCATATTTCTATGAATCACAGGTTTTCTTCAAACCTTATGGAAGCTGGTTTGTAAAACAACTTAAAAAGAATGTAGACTGGTTTTTCCACCAGACAAAACAATCCACTGCGCTGGCGAAAGGAATCGGCCTTTCGAATTCTTCAACCTCCGGAGATACACGTTTTGACCGGGTGAAAAAGAATCTTCTTTCCGATAATTTCTTGCCCCTAATTAAAGAATTTAAAGAAAATAAAACAACAATAGTTTTCGGCAGCTCATGGAATGCAGAAGAACGTCTTGCAGAAATTATTGCCAAAAAACATAAGGAAATTAAAATCATCATCGCTCCGCATGATTTAAAAAGAGTTTCTTCATTGGAAGAACTTTTTCCGCAAGCGGTTTTATATAGCGCACTTGAAGTTTCTCAAACTCCGAATTTCCACTCGCAGGTTCTGATTATTGACTCCATTGGAAAGCTTTCCCGTTTATATTCTTATGCGGATTTGGCTGTTGTTGGCGGAGGTTTTCATAATGCGGGGCTTCATAATATTCTGGAAGCAGCTGTTTTCGGAATTCCGGTTATTTTCGGAAA
>DAMDNI010000009.1:0-19691 GCA_032083825.1 Bergeyella sp.
AAATTCCTTCTTGCGTATAATTCCTGAGCATCATTTCCTGTTTTCTTGGCAAGTTCCAAAAGAAGCTGGTTGATTTCGTAATTTGAACTTTTGAAATAAGATTTTGATTTTGAATACTTTTCGGCTAGCCTGATATTTTCCTCAGCATTTTTAAGATCTCCTTTTGCAAGCAGCACTTTAGAAAGAAGAATCAGTGCATACATTGTATTCTGATCATTTCCCAATTTATCTGAAATCAGAATATCCTGTTCCAAAAGATCAATGGCAGAATTATAATTTTTCCGGTACAAATGAACTTCTGCAAGATTCCCTAAACCTTTTGCAAGCCTGAGTTCATCTTTATTTTTTCTGGCGATTGCAATCGTGCTATTGAAATATTTTTCCGCATCGTCCGGCTTCTCAAGGCGAAGGCTCGATACTCCTAAAGCATCTGTAAGGCTTGCCATTTCACTGCTTTCATGAATGGTATATTTTTTTGCCTTAAGCAAATATTTAACAGCTTTTTCATATTCAAGATTAGTGGTCAGGAAATAGGCTGTTTTTTTGTAAGTCTCATCGATTTGGATAACATTTTCATCCGCCGTCTGTTCAAGATTGTTGATGCAGAACATGAAGTAAGGAAAAGAATCTTTGTACTTCCGGTAAGTATAAAGGTAAAAGCCATAATGCAGAGAAACCCAAACCTCGAGGTCATTTCGTTTCAGTTTTCGGGCTTTGCTGATAGCATTTTCAAATAGTTGAGAACTGATATTATTGAGTTGCTCTTTTTCATCTGCCGTTTTCTTTGCAACAAATACAGCGGAAATAATATCGGCAGAAGTGCTGTTTTCAGCAGGGAATTTTTTTAAATAAGTATGGATAATAAAATTCAAATCCTGCGGATTTTTCGCAGAAGCATATTTTTTTGAAATTTCTTCAATAGCCGTTTTGTCATGAGATTGATGATTAGGCCACAAAAGCTGTGCATTGAACGTAATACTCAGAAAAACAAAAAATAAGGAAATAATTTTTTTCATAGTATTAAATTTCCGGGAAAACCTCGCCAATATTAATATAATGCGATGCAATATACACACTTATTGTCAGGAATATAATGACGGAAAAGATAAATTTTTTAATATTATATTTTAATTGATTAAATATCAAGCACTTAAAAATGTCCACCCTGATGTCCACCCCAATTTTTTGTGATATGGCTTTCCGTGAAGTAGATTTGTGACAGAGATATTATATATGGTTGAAGAAAACTAATAACCACTGATATATTTTTAACCATTGAACTTTTTGATTTTAAATCAAATGATGAAAAAAAATCAAAAATATTTAGACTATTTGATGGTTAAAGAAACACCCGCATTATGGGGGTGTTTTTGTTTTATAATAGGGATCATGTGAAAACAAGAAAAATTGTATTCATATGCATAATCCTTATCTTTGAGTGTATTAAAAACAGAAAAATGAACCTACATACATTCACCTTATCAAATGGTATAGAAATTCCTTCTCTCGGCTACGGAACATTTAAAACGGAAGAAAACGTAACCGCAAAAGTAGTTCGGGATGCAATTGAAATTGGATACAGACATATTGATACTGCAGCTATTTACGGCAACGAAAAGGAAGTCGGCCTGGGAATTAAAAACAGCGGAATTTCCCGTGAAAAATTATTTGTAACCAGTAAGCTTTGGAATTCAAACCGCGGATATGAGACAACTCTCAAGGCTTTTCAGAAAACGCTTGATGATCTTCAGCTCGATTATCTGGATCTTTATCTGATTCACTGGCCAGCAAACGAAAAACAGTTCGAAAACTGGCAACAACTCAACCGCGAAACATGGTGGGCTTTCGAAAAACTCTATGAAGAAGGTAAAATCAAAAGCATTGGAGTAAGTAATTTTCTTAAACATCATCTTGACAGCCTGTTTGAAAATTCTCGTATCAAACCGATGGTGAATCAAATTGAACTTCATCCCGGACATCAGAATACTGATCTTGCGAACCACAGCAAAAGTCTCGGAATTTTGGTGGAAGCATGGGGCTCCTTAGGACAGGCTCGTTTGCTGGATAACGAGATATTAAAAGAAATTGGCAAGAAATACGGAAAGTCTTCTGCCCAGGTTTGCTTAAGATGGATTTTACAGCAAGGATTTTTCCCACTGGTGAAATCCGTGACTACAAGCAGGATTCAGGAGAATTTTGAAATTTATGATTTTGAGCTTTCACAAGATGATATGGAGAAAATAAAGCATATTCCCGAACAAGGATTTTCAGGATTAGATCCTGATAAAGTAGAATTCTAAATCTATTCAGACCGGGTAAGCTGTGTTTTTTGCAAGTAAAAAACTGAAAATGAGTAGAAATAAATCATTACATTTATTGAAAATAAAATGTTCCATAAAGTAACATCTTTTAATAGCATTCGACTACTATAAAAAAATTACATGAAAAGATTTCTATTGGCATTTGTTATTTTGGGAAGTGTTTTGTCTGCGCAGACACACCGTTTCATTTATGAATATCAGTTTAAGGAAGATTCTGCCTCATCTCAGCCGCGAAAGCAGAATATGGCTCTCGATATCAACCCTGACGAAGTCAAATTCTACAGTTATGATTATGTGCTAACAGATTCTCTCAACAAAGTGCGTGGACAAAACAGCATGATGTGGGATGATACGCCTGCGGTTTTCAGGAAAATAAATACCAATAAAAACAGAAGCTTTATTTTTATCGACCAGCTTTTTATCATTGAGTCTGAAGACAAGATCGATTGGGAACTTTCGAGCGATACAAAAGTTTCCGGAGGCTACACTCTGCAAAAAGCAACCGCAGATTTTGGTGGAAGAAAGTGGACAGCATGGTTTTCAAAAGATACTCAAATTAGCGAAGGACCTTATAAATTTCGGGGACTTCCGGGTTTGATTTTTGAACTTCGAGATAGCAAAGACAATTTTGTCTTTAATCTTGCTAAAAGTTACAAAATAGAAAAAACATACGATACCCGTAATATTGTTGAAAATTTTGCAGGGCAGAAACCTCTGGTGATTTCTGAGAAAACACTTAATAAAATGATGCTTGACAGCTTTAATGATCCTCTTCACGGTTTTAAAGAAGAGTTTAAGAATAATAAAAATCCGGAATCTCACTATTTTGTGATGGGAATTGAAGTGAAAAGCCCCGACCAGTTTAAAGAGCTTACAGAAATGATGCAGGATCGATTGAGAAAAAACAATAATCCTATTGAGCTGGATAAAGCTATCCATTATCCGGAGCCAAAAAAATAATTCAGAAAGTTGTTGCTATGAAATCCAAAAATCTGTTCGAAAAATTTGCAAACGCTGCAACCAATTTCACCGGAAGTTCGGCAGCATTTAGTATTGCAATTTTAATTGTAGTAGTCTGGGCAGTTTCCGGGCCGGTTTTTGATTATTCCGAAACATGGCAGCTCGTGATCAATACAGGAACTACAATTATTACCTTTTTAATGGTCTTCCTGATTCAGAAAGCTCAGAATAAAGATTCCAAAGCAATACAGATTAAGCTTAACGAACTTATAGCTTCTAACGAAAAAGCAAGCAACAGAATTGTTGACATCGAAGATCTTACGGAAAAAGAACTTGACCAACTTCATTATTATTATGAAAAATTGTCAGATCTCGCTGAAAAAGATTTGGATATTCATACTTCCCATTCCATTGATGCAGCAGAACGCAACCAGGATTACAAATATGAATCTTTCAGGAAAAGGCATGAAGAATGGCTTCAAAAACAGAAAAAGGAATCGTAAAGATTCCTTTTTGCCTTTGGTACAAGCGCAGTGGAGTGAAGCAAATCTTCAAGGGGAGATTTTAAAGAAGAGTGACAACTCTTATTATCAGCTTAATATTGAGCAGATCAGAATGCGGCTTTTGACTGCTGGAAAATGGGAAGCTCATCAACGGTGATCAGCATCCCGACTTTAGACGGGCAGATTGAAAAATTTGCAGTAAACAGTTTCCCTGTAATAGATGAGGCACTCGCTTCACAATATCAATTGGGATCTTACGTAGGAGTGGGAATAGATGATCCCACAAAATATATCAGATTCAGTGTAGCGCCTAATGATTTTCAATCAATGCTTATAAGCAACGGTAAATATGAATTTATTGAGCCGGCGACAGCGGATAAAAAATATTATTCCATACATGGAAAAACCAGCAAAGGCGGTCATGCATTCATATGCGGTACGAAAGAAAACCCAGAGTCTGTAGCAAGACTCCAGCAAATGATGGATGCTGCAAATACCCAGGCTAATAAATCCGGAAATAAAAAATTTCATACACTTAAGCTGGCAATGTCGGTTACAGGAGAATATACGGCTTATTTTGGTGGTACTGCAGGAGCTTTAGCTCAGATTAACGCGACTCTTACAAGAGTAAACGGAGTTTTTGAGCAGGAATTTAATCTGCATTTAAACATGATTAATGCTCCAGATCTTATCTTCACAAACTCATCTACTGATCCGTATAGTACTGCAGCATATATGTGCAGATGGAATAATGAATTAATGAATACCCTTCATGGCGGAACTTATGGAGTAACCGATGCTGATTTTGATATTGGTCATTTGTTTGGAGCAACTGGAGGTGGAGGAAATGCAGGATGTATAGGATGTATCGGAAGCAACGATATTTCTACGACATCGTATTCGGCCGCTCAAAGTGATTGCCAGGTAAATGGTACAGGATCTTATTATTCTTACGTCGCTCCCAATAATTATAAAGGAAGCGGTATAACTTCACCAGCTGATGCTGTTCCTAAAGGGGATAGTTTCGATATTGATTATGTGGCTCATGAGTTGGGGCATCAATTGGGAGATAGTCATACTTATAGTTTCTATGAAGGTTACCTGAATAAAGAAATGGAGCCGGGTTCTGGCTCTACTATTATGGGATATGCTGGTATTACGGGTTCTACAACAGATCTTCAGTCTCATTCTGATCCTTATTTCCATAGTGTAAGCATTGATCAGGTTCAGGATGTATTGGCTTCTGCTACAGTAGATGTTGAAACAGATATTTCGAATAATCCTCCTGTTGTTCAGGCTATGAGTACAGCTTATACCATTCCGAATGGGACACCATTTGTATTAAAAGCCACAGCAACTGATCCGGATGGCGATGCTCTTACTTATTGTTGGGAACAAATGAATAGAAGTACATTAGAAAACGGTATTACAAAATCTAATATAGGAACTACAACATCAGGAGCTTCATTTAGATCATGGTCACCAACATCAGATCCGGTAAGATATTTCCCGAAACTTTCTACCGTACTTGGAGGTGCTGTAAAAAATACAACTGATTTTGAAGCGGTTTCAACAGTTGCAAGAACGACATCCTTCCGTGTTACAGTAAGAGATAATAAAGCTGGCGGACAAGCTCAGACAGCATTTGCTACCCAGACTATTGTTGTTGGAAGTGCGAATGCGTTTACTGTAAATACAGCTTCAGGCTCAACAGAAACGCCAATGAATATAACTTGGGTAGTTTCAGGGACAACAGCTTCTCCTTATAATGTTGCGAATGTTAAAATTGATTTTACAACAGATAACGGAGTAACTTGGACGACATTGTCAGAATCTACACCTAATAGTGGTACTGCAAGCGTAACATTCCCTTCTTCAGCAGCAGGAAAATCAGTCGTTGTAAGAGTTGCAGCTATCGGAAATGTTTTCTATGCAGTAAATAAAGTGACTTTGGCTACTTTAGCGGCAAATGAAGTTTCTAAGAATACCATTCAGATTTACCCAAATCCTGCAACAGATGTATTATATATCAAAAATACAGCTCCAAAAGCAGTATATGAAATTCATAATGCAGCAGGACAGCTTGTCGCAAAAGGTAATGTAAATGAAGGAAAGATTAATGTTAATAATCTTACAAAAGGAATATATGTGATTTCTTTTGATAATGGAGGAAGTGTTTTCAAAACGAAATTCATCAAAAAGTAATACATCATATTTTTATCAAAAGCGGCAAACCTTTAGGTTTGCCGCTTTTTTTATTCTTTTTTGTGATCAGTAAATATATAATTTCCATTATCAGGATCAATAGAAGAAAACTGTATCTGTTTATTGTTTAAGACAGAATATTCATAAATTTCCGGAGTCTCATTATGAATTGATTTTTGATAATACTTCATATTTTCTGTCCACCAGTTTCCGGAATTTTTTATTTTTTGCATTCTTCCGTTCACAGTTCTAGACGTGACAATAGTATAAGTTCCGTCTTTTTTTCTTTCAATTTCCCAAATTTTAGAAAGGTTGGATTCCTGATTCTGATAAGATCCGTTCCAGACGCCAATTAGTTTTTTATCAATGCTTTTGCCATTTTCTAATGATATGCTTTGCGAACTTGCGCAGCCAATCGTAATGTAGCCAATGGCTATAGCAAAGAGTGTTTTGAGCTTCATCATGAATTTATTTTTTAATAAAGTAATCGAAATAAGAGCAATTTCCCATTAGGTTTCTTGTAGTTTCGGTATCACTGAAATTCTGCTTTAGCTGTGCAAAATAACTTCTGTAGTTTTGATTTTTCATTTTCGCAAAATCGATTTCCTGGCGGTTTTGCTTTGCTTCCCAGTCTTTATCATTCCACGAAATTTGTTGCTGTTTTGCTTCCCACTGATAATATTTGCCTTGTTCCGCACTCGCCATCTGGAAAAGGATTCTTGATTTTTGTTCCCTGTCAGTTGTATTTTGAAGTGCTTTATTGTAATACTGGATGGAAAGATCAAAATTGTCAGGCTTGATGAATACGTTACCGGAATAGTTTTTATAATAAAATTTGAACGGACTTTCCTCTGAATCAAAATAATACTTTCCGCCATTCGAATTGTCAATATCCATCACGAAAACTTCACGAAAATATCCTAAAACAGAAGTGTTATAGAGGAGATTTCCGATCAGCTGATTAGCTTTTGCAGCAGTTTCTCCTTTTCCGCCAGCAGTTTTTTTGAGCTGAAGAACAGCGTCTGCAAGCTCTAGTTTATTCATGGTATTTTTAATGAAAGTAAATTCTCCTGTAAAACTTTCAGCTTCCATAGAAATATTTTCCGGACTTAGATAGCTTACCCAAACATTGTGTCCAAATATTAATCCTGAAATATTTTTAAATCCGTTATAAAGAGCAGTTGTATCTTTATATTCTTCATACTTTCCTGTATCATTATTCCAATATCCTTCTGGTAAAGGCAGCCCGGAAAATGCCTGCGCTTTTTCATAATATTTTTTCGCCTTTTCAAAGTCAGCATTTCTCATCGCAAAGTCACCATAAATAACATTAAAGAAAGCTTCCGTATTGCCAACCTGATCAATATTTTTTGCAATGATTTCTTTTTCGAATGTAGTTTTGTCCTGTTTGTTAAAAAATGCCTGAAGCTTTTTTGCCAGATCCAAGTCCGGATTGTAGCGAAGGTCAGACAGCTGATTATTCATCAGGAAAGATTTTGCATCATCTCCCTGAAGGAAATATCGGTTCGCCAGAATATCTTTCAGAAACTCGTTAGTAGAAGGTTCAGAATATTTTTCGTAGCCGAAATTTTCTGCCATGCTGTCAGTCTCGATTTCCGGTTTTCTTTCTGTGAAAAATTCTTTATAATCTTTGTAAAGGTGCTCTTCAAACTTAGGAGTGATTTTAGGCTGTGAAACAATGTCATTCAGCATTTTCAGCCTTTGGATCTGCGAAATATAGTCTTTATTTGTCGTTTTGATTTCGTTCAGGAGATCTGTGCTTTCTTCATATTCTTTATTTAAAAATTTAAGATAAGCATTTGTGATTTTCCAGAACTCGTCTGTGCTTTTTTCTTGGGTTTTCTCCGTGAATTTTTCAAGATCAGTGATGTAATTTACTGGTTTGTCTTCTTCGGAATAATAGCCATATTCAGATTTGTTGTAAAAAGGAATCCTGTCAGGATTATTAAGATATTGTTTGTCTGAGAGTGAATTGCTGCGCTCGGTTTTTTCATCCGATTTTGAACTGAAAAGATTTCTGAACCAGTTGACAATTTTGTTCCAAAAACTTAATTCTTTTTTCTCTGCCGGTTCCTTCTGATCTTCTCCGTTTTTATTATTGATTGGTTCGGCTTTCTGATTTTCTGGGTTTTGATAATAATAAACGGGGAGATAGTTTCTTTCCAGCTCATTAATAGCTCTTGCAGCCAGAACTTTCAGCATTTCGGAATCAGGGTCGATTTCGTGCATTTTTTCCATCATCGGAACCGGATTATTGAAATCCTGATAGCCGAGCAGGAAATAGGCCATGTTTTTTTCATCATTGTTTTGCGCGCGCTTCATGATATTATTAAAAGAAGCACTGTCCGAAATCTGCATCGAAACAAAAGCATCTCTTTTTCTCGATTTAGAATTCATGAAAACCTGAAAAAAATTCCAGTTTGCATCCTCATATTTTTCGAGGCCTCTTTGTGCTCCCGCAAATTGATCCAAAGCAAGATAATAGGGTGCAGATTTTAATTTTAATGGGGAAACATATTTCTGAAAAGCATTAACAGCTTCCTGAAAATTTCTCGTATAATGATTAAAGCGGACAAGCTGATAGCCATATCTTAATTTTATCTCCGGGTTTTTTGCGGAAGTATAAAGCGATTGCAATGTAGAAATTGTTTTGCTGTAATCGAGGTTGGTTGCATCTTTATTCTCCGAAGCTTCCCTGTAATAAAACGAATCAGCACTTTCAATATAGCTGATCCGCATGAAAGGTTCTAAATATTTCGCTTCGATTAGATAATCGATTCCTTCTTTATATTTCCCGTAAAAAGAGTTTCCCAATTTAGAAATTATGGGGTCGGAAGAGTTTTGTCCGGTTTTTATTTTCCTGAGTTCATTGATGTCAGAATGATTCACGAGATATTCTGCATCACGGTAAGAGAGCTGGTTTCCGAAATATTTCTGCCAGCTTTCAATATTCTCATCAGGAATGATGGTTTTGCTGTCTTCATAAAATTTTGAAGAATAGGTAAGTAAAAAAGGCGTATATGCTTTGTCGCGGATAATGTTTTGAGTGAATAGGTTGAAATATTCATAATCCGGATCATACCATGCGCAAGCTTGTGTTCTGCTGAAGAATGCAGAAATCAAAAAAAGAGAAAGGATTGTTTTTTTCATTCAGGTGGTTTTTAATTAGAGAGGATTTAGTATTAAAAGGCATCAGCAAATCCCGTGCTGAATTTGAGATGTTTGGTTATCGTTTGAATTTCCGGTTTTCTATAAATTTTCCATCAAGCTGATAATAAATAATGTTAAAAATAAGCTTTTTCTGATTTAAAAATTCAATTACTTCATCCAATTGTTCGTCGGTGATTTGTTCGGTTCTTATTTTAAAACCTTTGTTGAGAAAATGACCGAAATAGAATCCGTCCTTTTTTACGGTAATTTCGTTTTCAGAAATTTTCTCGAAGCCCGGATTTTTCAGATCTTCGGCGTTTAAAGCATTAATCAGCTTGTGTTTTCCTAAATGGTTTGTAATGATTCCCCAGGAATAAATCGGAAGTGCAACATCTATTTTTTTAATAGGATAATTTCCCAGATCAGACAGGTAGTTTTTAAGAATCCCGGCATCCAGAATCGAATTTTTCCCAGAGTTTTCCAATGGTGAAGAAGTGGAATAGCACATCAGATATACTTTCTCAACAGGCGGAATGCCCATCAAATCTTTATTTTTTACCTGATGAAGCCGAAGTGTGGAAGTGATTTTTTTCTTTGATATTGTTTGAAGTTCTTTCAGGAATTCGAAATAATCGTTTTGGGTTCCGGCTGTCCAGTCGCAATCAATCTGGATTTCATCTGTGTTTTCAAACCGGAATTCATCTGTTTTCTTTTCAACCATTTTGAAAATGTTCTCGGCTAAAAACTTAATTTCTTCTTTTTTGATATAAAGGAAAGTACGGTTGGTAATGAAAATTACGGGAATGATTTTTTTATGGGTTTCAAAACTTTGATTTTTTGTAGCGACAGCAACGGGCTGGAATTTCCCATCAATTTTGTCAACATCAAAAAAGCGTGTATATATATAAGGTGTACCGGCTTTTTCCAGTGCGGCCTTTTCTGCCTGATTCAGTGCAAGTTTCGTTTTCCAATAATAAAATGTGTAATCATGAGGTTTTTGCTCCTTACAGGAAAATATAATGAAGAGAAGAAGTAGGTAAAAAAGTGTTTTTTTCATAATCAAAAATAGTATTTCTGAGAAAATATCCAAAAAATACTTTACTACTCTGAGTCTTTTATTAGAAATAGTTTTCTGGTTTTTTCTATTATTTAGCATTAATATTCAGTGCATAGCAGTTAAATCGGCTGATTTTTTTTCTAAAACATTTTGAAGCTTCAATAATCGGTTTTATTATTTTTTAAAAAATGTTATTATTTTATTGATAAAATTTACATAATTACTATATTTGTAAATAATTAATAAAAATAATAATTATTGATTGATTTTTATGTGTGTGGTATGTGATGTGTTAGGTTTACAGAATTTCGGATTTCGTTTGAAGTTCTTTTCCCTATGCATCCTATTTCATGGGCTGTTTTACTCGCAGGGTTCTCCTGCAATTACCATTCAGGGAAAAGGTATTGTTGTTATTGGTTATCCGCTACAGGAAAACAAACCGAAAGATTCACTAGTCTCACAGCCTTTCGCATTGCATGTTCAGGGAAATGCTTTAGTCATTGTTTTAGATGAAGAAAAAAAGCTTTTGACTTCCTCTGAAATAACTGTGAAGAAGGCTAGGGAAAGACGTTCCAAAATCGATATTCAAAAGAAATCTATTTCTAAGAAAGGAATCAAAAATACTCAGAAGCCTTCACATTTTGTTAAAGAAGAGGATTCTGTTTTTACTTTTGCAAGGAACGGCTTTCTATTCAAGGCGGTAAATGTGGTTCAGCCTAAGAAAAAGAGCTTGGCGAAAGTATTCCTGGATTTTACGTATCATTTTGTTTTATATCATGGCAATGAAATAGATAAGCTTTCAACGGGTTTTCTCATTGGCCTTTTGCCTTCACATATTAGTAATGTTTCTTTCGCAAGGCCTCCTCCGGTAAATTTCCTTTGATTTTTTTTAGGTCTGTTAATATTTCTTGAAGAAATTTTTAATTAAGACAGATCGTGTTTCCCGCAATAAAGTGGGAGGCAATTAAAATTTTATAAGATTAAATTTATCAAATATGAAAAAAACTATTTTTATTAAAATATTTTTGGCGTTGTGCTTTCTTGCTTTTTCTTTCGGGATTGCGCAGGTTCCGGTACCAATTACAAAAATATTTACAGATTATGGAGGAGGAAATACCGTGTGGGAAAGTGGAACTTCAGCATCTCCAAATCCTATTCGCCCGGATAACAGCCATAATCTTCTTGGCTTTGTATGGAAAGGAGTAACATATTCCACTGGTGTAGATGATGCCAAGCTTGCTACTCATACTACGATTAATGTGCCTTCAAGTTTTACTGCGCTGCCGGTTTCCATCGTGCCTAGCAGTAATCTTAGTGGTACTTTTATAGGTGTGGGCAAAATGTACGGAGGAGATGGGGATGCAACCCCTGTCCCTGTAAGCCATCCGCTTATTCAGTATCTTACTGATGGAACACATGGGCTGGATATTGGAACGGCTATTTTTAACTTTCCTTCCTCAGGACGTATAGAATTTGAAATTTCGAGTATAAATCCTTCCTCTATCGGTGATGGAAAACCCGATCTTGTGCTTACGCAGTTAGGAGATATTAATACGGTTTATGACAGATTTTATTTTGAAAAAAGCGATGGTACAATGTTAGGATCTCCTTATGTTGTCAACTTTTCCAGCGTAACTGATATAGGCTGGGCAAACTGGAAGTTTTATTATACTCATCTGAATCCTCCTACTTACAATGCGGGACCTTCCGGAAACGGATTGAGGAGAATGAGGCTTCTTGCGCTGGATTGGTCAGAACTTGGCCTTACTTCAGGAAATATTACTGAAGTTTCAAGATTTGTGCAGGTTTTTTCCGGGCAGAGTGATCTCGCTTTTATAGCTTATAACCAATCTTCAATTTCACTTTTGCAGCCTGTGAGCGGATTTGTTTACAATGACAATAATGCCGGTGTTCCGGATGGGAATGTTCTTTCGGGTGTTACGGTAAAGCTTCAGACAACATCAGGCACTGTACTCAGAACTACAACAACGGATGCTAACGGATATTACGTTTTTAATAATGTTGGCGGAGGTACTTATAATGTGGTTATAGATTTTCAGGGTACTTATGCTAATTATAAATTGGTAGGAAATAGTAGCGGAAATAATAATAATTTACTTTCTGTTACTATTGACAATGCTGCTTCTGTAGGAAATAATTTTGGAATTAATCTGCCTCCTGTTGCAGTAGATGATCATTTGGGAATTGATGATAATATACCGAAAAGTACAGATCTTACAGTTAATGATTATGATTTCAATGGAGGAGTGATTGTTCCTTCTACAATCAATCTTATTGCTCCTTCTGGTGCAACAAACTTTGTCTATGACTCTGACGGAGATCTTGTTTCTTTTGAAGTTTCCGGACGTGGTTTATGGGTTGTGGATCAGTCTGGGATTCTTACTTTTACTCCTGCGACTTCATATCATGGTGTGCTTCCGGAAGCTCATTATACTATTAAAGATAATGCAGGCTTAGTTAGTAATCAAGCGGTTATTTACCTGACAATGGATGGTTTCTGTTACAAACCTGAAGTGACTACTGGAAATTTACTGGATACACAAGTGGGAATTACATCACTTGGCAGAGCAGGTTCCGGTGAAAATTGGCCAATGGTTCGAAAAGGAGGATGGCTGGCACTTGAATCTCATACCAAAAGTTTTGTATTAAATCGTATTCCTACTACTGCGGCCGTGAACGCTATAGCTAATCCGATAGAAGGAATGATCGTGTATGATGAAGAAGCTAAATGTATAAAAATTTATACGACGCTTAATAACGGATCTACTTACGGATGGCATTGCTATAATATTCAGAGTTGTCCTTAGTTCGAATTATTGTCAATATTAAATTTACGGAAATGAAAAAAATACTATCAATACTTATATTTTCAGTGATTCCTGTTTCTTTTTATGCACAGGTAGCTATTGGGAAAAACAATGTATCAAATGCATCGGTTTCACTGGAATTCGGAAATGGGAACAAAGGTTTGATTGTTCCTTGGGTAGATAATGAAGCAGCGGTAAGCACTGCTGTACAGGGGTCAATCGTTTATAATATCGCAGAGAAAAAACTCAAAATACGTTATGCATCAGGATGGAAAGACATGAGCGTGAGAACGGGAAATGTAACTGCTGCTGAGCTTTCCGCTCAGAACACAAAAACAGAAGATCTTTCTGCAAAAGTAATTATCGGGCCTGTGAGTACGTCTGATACTACTCCGGGTATTTTAGTGCTTTCTGCAACAGATAAGGCCATGATTCTTCCTAAGGTTGAGAAGCCTTATGAAACAATTATTGATCCTGCACCGGGAACAATCGTATATGATACAATATCAAAGAAGCTTTGTGTTTTTAACGGACAGGAATGGACTTTTTGGTATCCTCTATAATAGTAGAGCGTATATTGTAATTTTGGAGACTATGTTTTTGCATAGTCTCTTTTTTTTTCAAGAAAATCATCAATAAAGTTATCACCGGATGAAAAGGTTTGGATTCTAGAAAATATTTTGCGTAAATATTTGTCAGTTTGGAAATTATCCTTAAATTTGCACACTCATTTTAGGGGCGGAGTATGCCTATTTCAGACGTAGAAATTGCTCCCGACCGCTTGAAATGTCGATAAACAAAGGATAAATTTTATTAATAATATAAACAATGTCAGGTATTATTGGAAAAAAAATCGGGATGACTTCCCTGTTTGACGAGAACGGAAAAAATATTCCGTGTACCGTTATTCAGGCTGGTCCATGTTCGGTTTTACAGGTCAGAACCATTGAGAACGACGGTTACAAGTCCGTGCAGTTAGGTTTCGATGACAAGAGTGAAAAGAACGTTGGTAAAGCGTTAGCCGGCCATTTCAAAAAAGCTGGTTCTACTCCTAAGGCAAAATTAGTAGAATTCTACAGAGAATTCGTTGATGAAGTAAAAGTAGGAGAAGAAGTAAAAGTTGATCTATTTGCAGAAGGTGAATATGTTGACGTAACAGGTACTTCAAAAGGTAAAGGTTTCCAAGGGGTTGTTAAAAGACACAACTTTGGAGGTGTAATGCAGGCAACTCACGGGCAGCACAACAGGCTTAGAGCTCCAGGTTCTATCGGTGCTGGTTCAGACCCTTCAAGAGTATTCAAAGGGATGAGAATGGCCGGAAGAATGGGAGGTAAGCAGGTAACTGTTCAAAACCTTCAGGTATTAAAAGTGGATCAAGAACAAAATCTTTTAGTAGTAAAAGGTGCTGTTCCGGGAGCTAAAAATTCTTATGTAATTATCAGAAAATGGAACTAGTAGTATTTAATACATCAGGAAAAGAAACCGGAAGAAAAGTAACTCTTGACGAATCGATTTTCGGAATTGAGCCAAATCAGCACGCGGTTTACTTAGAAGTGAAACAATATCTTGCCGCTCAAAGACAAGGTACACATAAAGCAAAAGAAAGAAGCGAAATTACAGCTTCTACAAAAAAGCTTAAAAAACAAAAAGGATCTGGTTCTGCTAGATACGGGGATATCAAATCTCCTGTATTCAAAGGTGGGGGTAGAGTTTTCGGACCTAAGCCAAGAGACTACAGATTCAAATTAAATAAAGCAGTAAAAAGATTAGCTAAAAAATCCGTTCTTTCTCAGAAAATGAGAGATAATTCTATCAAAGTATTGGAAGCATTCAGTTTTGATGCCCCTAAAACTAAAGAATTCATCAACTTGAACAATGCATTAGGATTTGAAGGTAAAAAATCTCTATATATTTTACCAGAAGCTAATAAAAACGTATATCTATCTTCAAGAAATTTACCTAAAACTAAAGTTCTGACTTATAACGAGATCAGTTCTTACGATTTGGTAAATGCAGGAGAGATTGTGTTCTTAGAAGGTGCAATAGAGAAATTCCAGGAAAATTTAAAAAAGTAAATTATCATGTCAGTAATCATTAAACCGGTAATTTCAGAAAAAGCAAACTACCTTACAGATTTGAGAGGAACTTACAGCTTTTTAGTAAACACTAAAGCCAATAAAATCCAAATCAAAAATGCAGTGGAAGCAGCTTACGGTGTGAAAGTAGCGGACGTAAACACGATGATTTACGCTCCTAAAATTTCTTCGAAATATACCAAAAAAGGACTTCAGGTTGGGAAAACCAACAAATTGAAAAAAGCGGTAATCAAACTTGTTGAAGGTGACGTTATCGATATTTTCGCAGTAAATTAATTAGTAATTATAAATAATAGTAATGTCTGTTAGAAAATTAAAACCTATCACCCCGGGACAGAGATTCAGAATTGTAAACAATTTTGAGGAAATTACTACCAACAAACCAGAGAAATCTCTAACCGTTGGTATTAGTAAGTCAGGTGGACGTAACCAAACTGGTAAAATGACCATGCGTTACACCGGAGGTGGACACAAAAAGAAATACAGAATTATCGACTTCAAAAGAAATAAATTCGATATTGAAGCAACGGTAAAAACTGTAGAGTATGATCCAAACAGAACTGCTTTCATCGCTTTAGTCGAATACGCAGACGGAGAGAAAAGATACATCATCGCTCCAAACGGGATCAAAGTTGACCAAAAAATCGTTTCCGGAGAAAACGTTGAACCAAACGTAGGAAACGCAATGAAACTGAAAAACATTCCTTTAGGAACTGTAATCTCTTGTATCGAAATGAAGCCTGGACAAGGTGCAATTTTAGCAAGAAGTGCTGGTTCTTCAGCTCAGCTGACTTCAAGAGACGGAAAATATGCCATCATCAAATTACCTTCAGGAGAATCAAGAATGATCCTTACTGAATGCATCGCGATGATTGGTTCAGTATCCAACTCTGATCACCAGTTGACAGTTTCAGGAAAAGCTGGTAGAAGCAGATGGTTAGGTAGAAGACCAAGAACTAGAGCGGTAGTAATGAACCCTGTTGATCACCCAATGGGTGGTGGTGAAGGACGTTCTTCTGGAGGTCACCCAAGATCTAGAAACGGTAAACCGGCTAAAGGTTACAAAACCAGAAAGAAAAACAAAGCGTCTAACCGTCATATCATATCTAAAAGAAAATAATTATGGCAAGATCACTTAAAAAAGGACCATTCATTCATCATACTTTAGATAAGAAGGTTCAGGCAAATGTAGAGTCTGGTAAAAAGACTGTAATCAAAACTTGGTCCAGAGCATCAATGATCTCTCCGGACTTCGTAGGACAAACTATCGCAGTACACAACGGGAAAACTTTTGTCCCTGTATATGTAACTGAAAACATGGTAGGTCACAAGTTAGGCGAATTTTCTCCGACAAGATCTTTCAGAGGTCACGGTGGTAACAAAAATAAAGGAGGTAGATAATCATGGGAAAAAGAAAACAAGATAGCGCATTAGCAAGAAAAGCAGCTAACCAGGATGTGGTAAAAGCTCGTTTGAATGACTGCCCTTCTTCTCCAAGAAAAATGAGATTGGTTGCCGATATCATCCGTGGAGAACAAGTAGATAAAGCTCTTTATATCCTTAAGTATTCTAAAAAAGATGCATCCAATAAGTTGGAAAAACTTCTTCTTTCTGCTATTGCAAACTGGCAGACTAAAAATGAAGGAGCGGATATTGAAGAAGCAAACCTTATCGTTAAAGAAATATTCGTGGATAGTGCAAGACAATTGAAGAGACTAAGACCAGCTCCGCAAGGTAGAGGGTACAGAATCAGAAAAAGATCTAACCACGTTACACTAATCTTAGGTAATAAAGAAAATTAATCAAGGTATGGGACAGAAGACAAATCCAATTGGTAACAGATTAGGTATCATCAGAGGATGGGATTCTAACTGGTTTGGCGGAAACGATTATGGAGACAGAATCGCAGAAGACTACAAAATCAGAAGATACCTTGAAGCTAGATTATCTAAAGGTGGGATTTCAAAAATTTATATTGAAAGAACCCTGAAGTTAGTTACAGTTACAATCACCACAGCAAGACCGGGACTTATCATCGGTAAAGGAGGTCAGGAAGTTGATAAACTGAAAGAAGAATTGAAAAAGATCACCAACAAAGACGTTCAGATCAATATCTTCGAAATCAAAAGACCTGAGCTTGACGCTGTATTAGTAGCTGACAGCATTGCAAAACAAATCGAAAACAGAATCTCTTACAGAAGAGCTGTGAAGATGGCAATTGCAGGCACAATGAGAATGGGAGCTGAAGGAATCAAAGTTCAGATTTCTGGACGTTTGAACGGAGCTGAGATGGCAAGAAGCGAATCTTTCAAAGACGGAAGAATCCCATTGTCAACTTTCAGAGCAGATATCGATTATCATATCGGTGAAGCACTTACTCAATACGGAAAGCTAGGAGTAAAAGTTTGGATTATGAAAGGTGAAGTTTACGGTAAAAGAGAACTTTCTCCACTAGTAGGACAACAGAAAAAAGCACCGGCCGGAGGAAGAGGAGAAAGAAATGAAAGAAGTGGTGAAAGAAGACCAAGAAGAAACAATAATAACAATAATAATTAAAAATTTTAGATTAGAAATTTTGAATTTTAAATTACCGTTACTTTTTTAAAATAAAAAAATCTAAAATCTAAAATCTAAAATCTAAAATTTAGAAATTATGTTACAACCAAAAAGAACCAAATTCCGTCGTGTTCATAAAATGAAGATGAAGGGCAATGCTCAGAGAGGATCTCAGCTTGCTTACGGAACTTTTGGGATCAAAGCGATTGACGGTGCATGGATCACTGCAAGACAGATCGAAGCTGCTCGTATCGCTGCAACCAGATATATGAAAAGAGAAGGTCAGCTATGGATCAAAATATTCCCGGATAAGCCAATTACCAAAAAACCAGCCGAAGTAAGGATGGGTAAAGGTAAAGGAGCCGTAGAATATTGGGTAGCCGTAGTAAAACCGGGAAGAGTAATGTTTGAAGTCGGAGGCGTGCCTTACGAAGTTGCGAAAGAAGCCCTTAGACTTGCAGCACAAAAACTTCCTGTTGTGACCAAATTTATAGTTGCTAACGATTTTGTTAAACCTGAATAATCTTTGAAATATGAAAAATGCTGAAATCAAAAATCTAAGCGCAGGAGATATTCAAAACAAATTGGCTGAAGCTAAAGCTGAATATACTAAGCTGAAATTAGCTCACAAAATCAGCCCTGTTGAGAATCCTATTCAAATCAGAGATTTGAGAAAAACAATCGCAAGACTAAATACTGAGTTAACTAACAAACAATAATATTCCTTTTTACAATGGATAGAAATTTAAGAAAAGAAAGAATCGGAGTGGTTTCCAGCAATAAAATGGAAAAAACTATTGTTGTTAGCGAAACTACAAGAGTAAAACACCCGATGTACGGAAAATTCGTTTTGAAAACGAAAAAATATACCGCACACGACGAAAACAACGAGTGTACCGAAGGTGATACAGTTCTTATCCAAGAAACAAGACCTTTGAGCAAAAATAAGAGATGGAGATTAGTAAGAATCATTGAAAAAGCTAAGTAATGTTACAAACAGAATCAAGATTAAAAGTTGCTGATAACACAGGTGCTAAAGAAGTATTGGTGATCAGAGTTCTGGGAGGAACCAGAAGAAGATATGCTTCAGTTGGTGATAAGATCGTAGTTACTATCAAAGATTCTACACCATCAGGAAACGCTAAGAAAGGACAAGTTTCCAAAGCTGTAGTAGTAAGAACTAAAAAAGCAGTTAGAAGAAAAGATGGATCTTACATCAAATTCGAAGACAATGCTTGTGTACTACTAAACGCAGCAGGAGAAATGAGAGGTACCCGTGTTTTCGGACCGGTTGCTCGTGAGTTGAGAGACAAAGAATATATGAAAATCATTTCATTAGCTCCTGAAGTACTTTAATTTTAAAAATTTACAGAAATGACAAAAGTTAAAATAAAAAGAGGAGACAACGTAATCGTTACAACCGGAAAAAATAAAGGAGGTAAAGGTGAAGTTCTTGAGGTGATCAGAAAAGAAGGAAAAGATCCAAGAGTAATCGTTGCAGGAATCAACGTTGTTAAAAAACACGTGAAACCATCCGCATCTAACCCTCAAGGAGGAATCGTAGAAAAAGAAGCATCTCTACATATTTCAAACGTAGCACTTGTTGACAAAAGCGGGAAAGCTACCAAAGTTGGGTACAAAGTAGAAGGTGATAAAAAAGTAAGAGTAGCTAAAACTACCGGTGAAACTTTATAATTAAATAACGATGACATATATAGCAAGACCAAAACAAGCATACAAAGAAAAAATTGTTCCTGCAATGATGGAAGAATTTGGGTACAAGTCTGTAATGCAGGTTCCTAAATTAGAAAAAATCGTTGTTTCACAAGGTTTAGGAGATGCCACTGCAGATAAAAAAATCGTTGATTACGCAGTAGAAGAACTGACTGCAATCACCGGACAGAAAGCAGTAGGAACTTTATCTAAAAAAGACGAAGCTGCCTTCAAATTGAGAAAAGGAATGCCAGTTGGAGCAAGAGTTACTCTAAGAGCAA
>DAMDNI010000009.1:19701-26297 GCA_032083825.1 Bergeyella sp.
AAATCAAATGTATGAGTTTTTAGACAGATTGACTTCTTCAGCACTTCCAAGAATCAGAGATTTCAACGGGATCAAAGCTGATGGTTTCGACGGAAGAGGAAATTATAACTTAGGAATTACTGAGCAAATCATTTTCCCTGAAATCGTAATCGACAAAGTAAAAAAAATCCAAGGGATGGACATTACTTTTGTTACCTCTGCGAAAACTGACAAAGAAGCAAAAGCATTATTAACTCACTTCGGTTTACCTTTCAAAAAGAACTAAGAAATGGCTAAAGAATCAATGAAAGCGCGTGAGCGCAAAAGAGAAGCACTAGTTGCTAAATACGCTGCTAAAAGACAAGCTCTTAAAGAAGCTGGTGATTATGAAGCACTTCAGAAATTACCTAAAAATGCTTCTCCTGTAAGATTACACAACAGATGTAAGCTGACAGGTAGACCAAGAGGATACATGAGAACATTCGGTATTTCCAGAGTAACTTTCCGTGAAATGGCAAACAATGGTCTTATCCCGGGAGTTAAAAAAGCCAGTTGGTAACAATTTAGAACAATCGAGATAATCAAGTTGATTATAAGATAAAAGAAAAAAGAATAAAGAGAAAAGATTTCCGTCTTGGCTCTTTATTCTTGGCTCTTGGCTCTTTCCTCAAAACTGATTATCATTAACCAATAATTTAAAATAGAAAAATGGTAACAGATCCAATTTCAGATTTCCTGACCAGAGTAAGGAACGCACAAAGCGCAGGCCACAAAGTGGTGGAAATTCCTGCATCGAAAATCAAAAAGGAGATTACGAAAATTTTATTTGACCAGGGTTATATTTTGAACTATAAGTTCGAAGAAAACGCTGTTCAGGGAAATATCAAAATCGCTTTGAAGTATGACAAACAAACCAACAAACCTGCGATCAAGTCGATCCAAAGAGCTTCAAGACCAGGTTTGAGACAGTACAAAGGTTCAGCTGAACTTCCAAGAGTACTGAACGGTTTGGGTGTGGCTATCATCTCAACTTCTAAAGGAGTTATGACTGATAAAAAAGCCAGAGAAGAAAAAGTTGGTGGAGAAGTAATCTGCTATGTTTATTAATTTTTAATCTAAGGAAAATGTCAAGAATTGGTAAAGCAATTATAACCATTCCTTCCAATGTTACCATTACCGAAAAAGACGGAGTTGTAACAGTAAAAGGCCCGAAAGGAGAACTTTCTCAGGAACTTACAGAAGGAATTACTTTAGAACAGAAAGACGGAGAGCTTACCGTAAGCAGACCGTCGGATTCTAAGCAACACAAAGCGCTTCACGGTTTATACAGAGCGCTGATCAACAACATGGTTGTTGGTACATCAGAAGGTTTCGAAAAGAAACTAGAATTGGTAGGGGTAGGATACAGAGCTTCACACGCAGGTCAAAAACTTGAGTTAGCTTTAGGATTCTCTCACGGTATCGTTTTAGAACTTCCAAGCGAAGTGAAAGTTGATACATTGACTGAAAAAGGTAAAAACCCAATTATTACTTTATCGTCTCACGACAAACAACTTCTGGGAATGGTAACTGCGAAAATCAGATCATTCAGAAAACC
Source organism: Bergeyella sp. (assembly GCA_032083825.1). GTDB lineage: Bacteria > Bacteroidota > Bacteroidia > Flavobacteriales > Weeksellaceae > DAMDNI01. Next base: position 21,278 of record DAMDNI010000009.1, read on the forward strand.
TGAACCATACAAAGGAAAAGGGGTAAGATTCGTTGGTGAAAATGTTAGACGTAAAGCTGGTAAATCTGCTTAATAAATTTTAAGAAAATGGCATTAAATAAAGTACAAAAAAGAATCAGAATCAAAAGAAGAGTTAGAGGAAAAATCTCAGGCTCTGCTGAATTGCCAAGATTATCTGTATACAAAAGTAATAAGGAAATTTACGCTCAGTTAATCGATGATAAAGAAGGAAAAACTTTAGCTTCCGCATCTTCAAGAGAAAAGGGTGTTGACGCAAAAGGAACAAAAGTAGAAGTTTCTGCAGCAGTAGGCAAAGCAATCGCTGAAAAAGCTAAAGCAGCAGGAATTGAAAATATAGTGTTCGACAGAAACGGATTCGTTTACCACGGAAGAGTGAAAGCTCTTGCAGACGGAGCGAGAGAAGGCGGACTTAAATTCTAATCAATAAATTTCGGAAATTATGTTAGGACTAGATAATATAGAAAAAGTAAAACCGGGAGGATTAGAACTTAAAGATCGTCTCGTTGCTGTTAACAGAGTAACCAAAGTAACCAAAGGTGGTAGAGCTTTCGGATTCTCAGCAATCGTTGTTGTAGGGGACGAAGCCGGAGTAATCGGTTTTGGTTTAGGAAAATCTAAGGAAGTTGCTTCCGCTATTGCTAAAGCAGTAGAAGATGCTAAGAAAAACTTAGTTAAAGTTCCTGTAATGGGACACTCAATTCCTCACCAGACATCTGCAAGATATGGTGGTGCTGATATCTTCTTAAGACCAGCTTCTCACGGTACCGGGCTTATCGCCGGAGGTGCGGTAAGAGCAGTATTGGAATCAGCAGGAATTCACGATATTCTTTCAAAATCAAAAGGATCTTCAAACCCTCACAACGTAGTGAAAGCTACTTTCAAAGCGTTATTGGATATCAGAAGACCTGAAGAGATTGCAAGAATGAGAGGTGTTTCATTAAGCAAAGTGTTTAACGGTTAATAAATTTGAACAATGGCAACAATTAAAGTAAAACAAGTAAAAAGCGCTATTGGGAGAACTAAAACCCAAAAAAGAACGCTAGAAGCATTAGGACTTAAAAAACTTCACCAAGTTGTAGAACACGAAGCTACACCTTCTATCCTTGGAATGGTAGCAGCAGTGAGTCATTTAGTTGAAGTTCAAAAATAGAAAATAGACACGAGAGATGAGATTTCAGACGCTTTGTCTTTAATCTCAAATCTCAAATCTCAAATCTTAAATCTAAACAAATGAATTTAAACAATATTCAACCTGCAAAAGGTTCTACACATAATTCTAAAAGAATTGGTAGAGGGCAAGGATCCGGAAAAGGAGGAACTTCTACAAAAGGACATAAAGGTCAGAAATCAAGAGCCGGTTATTCAGAAAAAATCGGTTTTGAAGGAGGACAAATGCCTTTGCAAAGAAGACTACCTAAATTCGGTTTCAAAAATGTAAACAGAAAAGAATTTAGAGCAATTAATTTGGATACTATCCAGACTTTGATCGATACAAAATCTATCGCTGGTGATATCACGAAAGAGGTATTGATAGAAAACGGATTGGCATCTAAAAATGAATTAGTGAAAATCTTAGGAAGAGGAGAATTGAAATCAGGTGTTTCCATTTCTGCTGACAAATTCACTAAATCTGCTGAAGAATTGATTTCTAAAGCAGGAGGTAAGGCAATTACTCTATAATTTTTACTAATGAAAGGATTTATACAAACACTCAAAAACATTTGGAGTCTTAAAGAATTAAAGGAAAAAATCCTTTATACATTAGGATTAATTTTAGTGTATAGATTCGCATCTTATATTTCCTTACCTGCGATCAATATGGCAGAAGTAGGAAGTCTTTTGGAACAATACCAAAATCAAGGTGGCAGCAAACAGGGAGCAGGTCTTCTCGGTTTGCTTTCATCTTTTACAGGAGGTGCATTCAGCCGTGCTTCTATTATGGCATTGGGGATCATGCCTTATATCTCAGCTTCCATCATCGTTCAATTAATGGGTATGGCAATTCCGTATCTTCAGAAATTGCAGAAAGATGGCGAAAGCGGCAGAAATACCCTGAATCAGATTACAAGATGGCTTACCATCGTTGTCTGTCTGGTACAGGCACCTTCATATCTTACATCAATTACGCAGATGTTCCTTCCGTATGCACAATTCCAGCAGGCATATTATATAGAGCCAAACTCTATTATGTTCTGGCTGCCAAGTATTGTGATTCTTGTGGCAGGTTCAGTATTTGCAATGTGGCTGGGAGAAAAAATTACAGATAAAGGAATCGGAAACGGTATCTCCATCCTTATTATGGTTGGGATCTTGGCAGATTTGCCTGCCGCTTTCATTCAGGAAGTATCTACACAAACTGGAAAAGGAGGATTAGGATCTATCGTAATCCTTGTAGAAGTTCTTTTCTGGATGCTGGTAGTACTTTTAGCAATTATTTTATCTGTAGCGGTAAGAAAAATTCCTATTCAGTATGTGAGCAGAGCTCAGGCTAGAGGAGGAGTGAACAGAAATCTAATGCAGGGAGCAAGACAGTGGATCCCTTTAAAAGTAAACGCTGCCGGTGTAATGCCGATTATCTTTGCGCAAGCATTAATGTTCGTACCAGGTTTGTTAACAAAAGTAGATGAGTCTAACACATTTTTGGCAGGATTCAAAAATGTTTTTAGCTGGCAATACAATGTATTGTTCGCATTATTGATTATTATTTTCTCATTTTTCTATACTGCGATTACCATTCCGGTAAACCAGATGGCCGATGATCTGAAGAGAAACGGCGGCTTGGTGCCAAAAGTAAGACCAGGAAAAGAAACGGCAGATTACCTTGACGATATTTTGTCAAAAATCACCTTGCCGGGTTCAATGTTTTTAGCTATCTTTGCAGTCCTTCCGGCAATAGTGCATGGAAGCTTCGTTCAGACAGATAGATTTGCCCTGTTTTTCGGGGGAACCTCATTGTTGATTATGGTTGGAGTTATCTTGGATACCGTTCAGCAAATCAATACCTATCTTCTGAACCATCATTATGACGGCTTGATGCAATCAAAATTATCGAGAACATCAAACTATTAATAGTATAAATGGCAAAACAAAAACATATTGAACAAGATGGCGTGATCGTGGAAGCACTTTCAAACGCCATGTTTCGCGTTGAGCTGGAAAACGGGCATATTCTGATTGCTCATATCTCCGGTAAAATGAGAATGCATTACATCAAACTTCTTCCCGGAGATAAGGTAAGACTAGAAATGTCACCTTATGATCTGACAAAAGGAAGAATAACTTTTAGATATTAAAAGCAAACGTTTCCAAGGAGACGTTTGCATTTTGAAAATATAAACATCATTTAAAATGAAAGTTAGAGCATCAATTAAAAAAAGAAGTGCTGATTGCAAAATCGTTCGCAGAAAAGGCGTTCTGTTTGTAATCAACAAGAAAAACCCAAAATTTAAACAAAGACAAGGCTAAAATTAAATTATGGCGAGAATTTCCGGTATTGATTTACCAAAAAACAAAAGAGGCGTTATCGGTTTAACTTACATTTACGGAATCGGAAGAAGTACTTCTTCCGAAATCCTTAAAGCTGCCGGTATCAGCGAAGACAAGAAAGTCAACGAATGGAATGACGATGAATTGGCTGCCATCAGAAACTACATCTCTGAAAACATCAAAGTAGAAGGAGAACTGAGATCTGAAGTGCAATTGAACATCAAGCGATTGATGGACATAGGATGCCAACGAGGAATACGTCACAGACTTGGATTACCTTTAAGAGGCCAGAGAACGAAAAACAACTCTAGAACCCGTAAAGGAAAGAGAAAAACTGTTGCTAACAAGAAAAAAGCAAGTAAATAATCGTTAGGAATTATGGCAAAACAAACAAAAGTAGTTAAAAAAAGAAAAGTAAAAGTTGAAGCTATTGGTGAAGCTCATATTCAGGCTTCTTTCAATAACATCATCATTTCTTTAACAAATAAAAACGGAGAGGTTATCTCTTGGGCTTCTGCCGGTAAAATGGGATTCAGAGGTTCTAAAAAGAATACTCCTTTCGCTGCTCAGATGGCTGCTGAAAACTGTGCTGCTGTTGCACACGAAGCGGGGCTTAGAAGAGTAAAGGTGTTCGTGAAAGGACCTGGTGCAGGTAGAGAATCTGCCATCAGATCTATCCACAACTCAGGAATTGAAGTTAGTGAAATCGTTGACGTGACTCCTATGCCGCACAACGGATGTAGACCACCAAAAAGAAGAAGAGTTTAATTTTAGAATTTACCATTATGGCTAGATATATTGGACCTAAAACGAAGATTGCCAGAAAGTTTGGTGCTGCAATCTACGGAAGTGACAAAGACTTCGAGAAAAGAAAAAACCAACCACCGGGACAACACGGGCCTAACAAAAGAAGAGGAGCTAAAAAATCCGAATACGCAGTTCAGCTTGCTGAAAAACAAAAAGCAAAATATACCTACGGTATCCTTGAAAGACAATTTGCTAACTTGTTTGACAAAGCACACAGAAGCAAAGGCGTAACAGGTGAAGTTCTTTTGCAACTTTGTGAATCAAGATTAGACAATGTAGTGTACAGATTAGGTTTTGCTAAAACAAGATCTGCAGCAAGACAATTGGTTTCTCACAGACACATTACTGTAAACGGCGAAATACTTAATATTCCTTCTTATTTAGTAAAGGCAGGAGACGTAATCGCTGTAAGAGAAAAATCTAAATCTTTAGAAGTTGTAGCTGACGCTCTTTCTTCAAAATCAAATTACGAGTGGCTACAGTTCAATGACGAGAAAAAAGAAGGTACATTCATTAATGCTCCTGAAAGAATCCAGATTCCGGAAGACATTAAAGAAAACCTTATCGTCGAACTTTACTCTAAATAATTTATTAATAAATTTTTGCTCAACCTAACAAATAACATGGCAATTTTACAATTCATAAAACCCGATAAAGTAATCCTTCTAAACTCTGACGAGTTCAAAGGTCAATTCGAATTCAGACC
>DAMDNI010000010.1:0-14561 GCA_032083825.1 Bergeyella sp.
GTCCTATAAAAGGTTCAGACTGCCCATACAAAGTCACAGATAAGATCAGTAAGAATGCTGATACTAAAGATTTTATTTTTTTCATGGTAAGATAGTTATGGTTAATTATGCGAAGGGTAAACACCATACAACGAAATCACACATTTCATAGCCAATGAAGGCATCATATTGTTATGTGGCTGGTTTCCGCCGGATGCTTGCAGCATTGTTGATTTCATGGTAGTTTTGGATGTAGAATCTTCGGAATATTCTTTATCCAGTGTTTTGGTATTTGCCGGAATCCCGTTGGTAGGAGAATTCTGATTGCCCTCTGATGACGTTCCTATCATTGTATGATTATGGCTCGGCAATTGGCTGGTTGTTAGCGTTACTGTTTCCGTACCACCGGTTTGCCCCAAACTATAAGAGCTGAGTCCCGGCCCTTGCCCGTCATCAATAATTACTTTACCTTTTGCATTAGGGAGCATAAAATTGGTTTGTCCGTCTCCGCCATAGGTTGTCCCGATTAAACTAAATAATGCCTCATTTTCTGATATCTGCAATAGAGATCCGTCACAATCATGCCATCCTTGGGGAGCAAAATTGTAGGGTACAAACATAATCTGGCCAATAAAAGGCTGTTGGGATTTTATGGTAATAGGAGAAAGCAGGCCTAAAACCATTAAAACCAAAAAACTAATTTTTTTCATAAATTAAATTTTGTTAAGAATTCACTAAAATATTTCATACCATTGATAATGACTAAAAAAAGTGGTGGACAAATGGGTGGACATTTCATATATGTCTGATAGCCAGATTTCAATTTTTTTTTAATCATTTATGATAATGACAGAATGTTGTAAAATTGTTCATATTTGGGAGCAGGATTTTCTTAAGTTTTCGAATCATTTTTTGGCGGGATAAATCATACGGAAGTTTTGATCAAAACTTCCGTATGATTTTAAAATTATAAAAAAGGCTGCAAATTTTTGCAGCCAGGATAAGGTAATCTATAGGGATAATGAATGTTTTATTCATTCAGCTTATTCTTAAAATCATCAATTCTATGATCGGTCCATGCATTTCCTTTTTCCACTTTTTCCTTAGAATAGAGACGGAAGTCGTTTTCGGTTTTTTCCATCAGATAATCATAAGGCCCGACAGCAGAAATCAGTTTTACCAAAACCGGGGAAATCTCAAGACAGATGAAAAGCCCCATGATAAAGCTCGCAGCAAGTGCAATAATGGCTGAGTTTTTTCCCAGTTCGTCCAAAGCTTGCAGGCGTGCAGCAAACCCATTAAATTTGTCTTCAAAGGTCTCTGTTTTGGAACGTTCAGTTTCCAGATTGGTATACACTTTTGAAATTTCTTTGTCCAGATAATCTAAACGTGGTGCTATTTGTTTTTGATAATTTTCGAGATCGGCTCTTCTCTGTTCTTTGAGTTCAGCTTTACGTTTTGCATTAGGTCCGTAACCTTCTTTTCCGCTGGTGACGCCTGTTTTAGTGCCTAGGATTTCTTTTTCAAGCTCTACTGCCGCAGAGTCGTAAGAAGCTTGATAAGTGGCGATTTTACCGGCAATCTGTTTTTTTTCTGTTTCAAAAGGTCCCGATTGCTGAAGGATTCTTCCGTTCATTTCACCCTGGAGCTGTTTTTTGTTTCTTTGGATAATGGTGTTCAGCTGTTTGTTTACTTCTTTTTCAAAAATCTTCAGTTCTAATGGTTTAGAAATAATTATCCCTAAAAATATTGCTAAAATAAGACGCGGGATTGCCATCAGAATTTGATTCCATGCTGTTCCTGTTTTTTTGATGGAAGAAACGATGTAACGGTCAAGATTGAAAATCATCAGACCCCATAAAATCCCGAAACCAACAGATGTCCAAATATTATCAAAGACAGTGAACATAGCATAACCTGCAGAAAGTGTCGCAAATACCGATGTGAAAAGTACGATTCCTCCGATTCCTGCAAATTTGTTCCATTCGCTTGGTGTTTTCCTTAATATATGGATATTGGCTCCGGAGCAAATCATCATGAATTGCTGAAACCAGTTCATATTATGATGAGTATGCGAAACAGGGTTTATATTTTGATGTTTCATGTTTTCTGAAATTAATTTGGTTAACAGATTTGTTATAAAAAACGTACCAATGTTACAAATAGTATTAGGTTTTGCCAAGTAAATATTTTGTAAAACAGATTTACAAATAAATTGTTTGATTTATAGAAGGTTATGTCTTTTTTGAAAAATAGGAATCTGGGATAATTACAAAAGATTTTATTTCAATCGATCCGGATTTTGTTTTAGAAAACTTGCCCATCCGGAATATGATTTCTCGTTTCCAAGACTTCCGGAATTGAAATGATGGCAGACCGCAACCGCCAGGCCATCGGAAGCATCAAGATATTTGGTAGGAAATTCTTTTAATTTCAAAAGATTCTGAAGCATTCCGGCAACCTGTTCTTTGCTGGCGTTTCCATTTCCGGTAATGGCCATTTTCACCTTTTTCGGAGAATATTCGGTGATAGGAACATCCCGATAAAGGCTTGCTGCCATCGCAACTCCCTGAGCTCTGCCGAGTTTCAGCATCGACTGAACATTTTTTCCAAAAAATGGCGCTTCCAAAGCTACTTCATCAGGGTGAAATTCATCAATCAGTGCTAATGTTCTTTCAAAAATATATTTCAGCTTTGTCTCGTGATTTGGGTATTTTTTTAGGATAAGCTCATGGATGGAAACCAGCTCCATCTTATTTTTTTTCACGGAAATAATGCCGAAACCCATTACAGTTGTCCCAGGGTCTATTCCTAAAATTATCTTTTCCGTTTCCATTGGACAAATGTAAGTTCTTTCAGTTATAATTTAAAATTTAACCATAAAAATTGAATTCGGAAGAAGGATCAAATAAGCGAAAATACACTAGTCTACTTTTTTAGTAGGATAATATTTTTATATTTGTGCTATAATTTAAAAACGAATGGATATTTTTGAAAGAATAGAACAGAATCCGGGACCTCTTGGAGCATTTGCTGATTACGCAGAAGGAGAATATGCTTTTCCGCAGCTGGAAGGCGAAATTTCGACTACCATGAAATTTAAAGGAAAAGATATGCTGGTTTTCAGCCTTAATAATTATTTGGGTTTGGCCAATCATTCTGATATAAGAAAGGTAGATGCAGAAGCAGGCAGCAATTTTGGACTGGCTTATCCAATGGGATCGCGAGCGATGACGGCGCAAACAAAATATCACATTCAGCTGGAAAAAGAACTGGCAGAGTTTTCGCAAAAAGAATCTTCACTACTGCTAAATTTCGGTTATCAGGGAATGTTCTCTTTATTAGATACTTTACTTTCAAGGAATGACGTCATTGTATATGACAGCGAGTCTCATGCCTGTGCTATTGACGGGATACGCCTGCATCGCGGCAAACATTTTGTATTTCAGCATAATGATATTGAAAGTCTTGAAAAAGCTTTGATTAAAGCAGAAAAATCCACTGCAGAATCCGGAGGAGGAATATTGGTTTTGACAGAAGGCGTTTTCAGCATGAATGGCGAACAAGGGAAAGTAAAAGAAATCGTTGCCCTAAAACAAAAATACGCTTTCCGGCTTCTTGTAGATGATGCCCACGGTTTTGGGATTATGGGAAAAGAAGGTCGTGGAATCGGTGAAGAACAAGGTGTTCAGGATGGGATTGATCTGTATTTCTCAACCTTTACAAAAGCTTTTGCAGGATTCGGTGCTTTTGTCTCCGGGAAAGCTTCTGTCATTAAGTACGTAAAATACAACATCCGTTCACAGATTTTCGCAAAAGCGCTGCCTTTGGTGATGGTGATCGGATTATTGAAAAGACTCGAGGTTTTAAAAGCCAATCCGCAGTTAAGAATTCAATTATGGGATAATGTTCACAGGCTTCAGGCCGGACTGAAAAAGATTGGACATAATATCGGAAAAGCAGATACCTGCATTACTCCGGTTTTTTTACAGGGAACAACCATTGAAGCAACACTTATTGTAAAAGATCTCAGAGAAAAATTCGGAATTTTTACAAGTCTTGTCGTTTATCCCGTTATTCCGAAGGGATTGATTATGTTGCGGATTATTCCAACCGCAGAACATACTTTCGAAGAGATAGACCGCCTACTTGATGCGTTTGAATACATTTATACCAAAATGAAAAATGATGAATATAAGATTTCTGAAGAGAATCAATTTGCAGAAAAATTAGAAGAGGCATAAAAGCCTCTTTTTTTATGGATTATAAAATGTTTTTTTATTTTTAATCCTTTTCATGCACATTTTACGGAAGTTTATTACATTTACGTAATTAAAATATTGCTAATGAAAAGAAAACTATGGGGTTCGCTTTTCGGTATTTTTATCGGAATAGCAACACTCTCTGCACAGAAAGCAGAATCTCCAAAATTTGTCGGAAACATTGAAGGTGTAAAAGAATACAGCCTTTCTAACGGTTTGGATATCCTTCTGATTCCGGATCAGTCCCAAAGCAACATGGTAGTTAACATCGTGTACAATGTAGGCTCAAAAGATGAAGGCTACGGAGAAAAAGGAATGGCACATTTGCTGGAGCATATGCTTTTTAAAAGCACCAAAAACATGGGTGACATTAAGAAACAACTTTCCGATAAAGGCGGACAGGCAAACGGAACAACTTGGTACGACAGAACCAATTATTTCGAGATTTTCCCTTCTAATGATGAAAACCTGAAATGGTCTCTGCAAATGGAAGCAGACAGAATGATTAACGCAACGATTCTTCAGAGCGATTTGGATAAAGAATTTTCTGTAGTAAGAAACGAATTCGAAATCGGTGAAAATAATCCGACAAGAGTAATGATGCAGAATGTTTTTTCTGCCGCTTATACTTGGCACAATTACGGAAATTCTACTATCGGAAGTAAAGAAGATATTGAGCGTGTAAAAGCGCCGACTCTCCGTAAATTTTATGAAAAATATTATCAGCCCGACAATGCAACTTTGATCATTGCAGGAAAATTTGATGAAAATAATGCACTTAAATATATTTCAGAATATTTTTCAACTATTCCAAAACCGACAAGGGAACTTGGCGGAACTTACACCGTTGAGCCTGCACAAAACGGAGAAAAATATTTCGAAATCAAGAGAAATAACGACCAGCAGATCATAGCCGCAGGATATCATACCGCAGCTTATGCAGATAAAGATTATGCAGTATTGGCTGCTCTTTATGAAATTCTTACTGCCGATCCTTCAGGATATTTATATAAAAGCTTGGTAGAAACACAGAAAATTTCTTCAATTTGGTCTTGGGCTCCGACGGTAAGAGATCCTGGAATGGTTTATTTTAATTTTGATGTTCCAAAAGATAAAAATCTTGATGAAACCACAAAGCTTGTAAAAACAGAATTAGATAAAGTGGCAACCATCAATTATACACAGGAAGATCTTAACAGAGCTAAGGCTAAACTGCTGAAAGATATTGAAAATCTTAAAAATAATACCATCAATTCAGCTATCGAATACACAGAATTGATTGGTGCAGGAGGTTATAAATTAGGATTTTTATACAGAGATAATGTGGAAAGCCTTACTCTTGCGGATCTTAAAAAAGTAGCAGCAAAATATTTTAAAAATAACAACAGAACGATTGGAGTTTTTCGTCCGTCTCCGAATGAAGAACGTGTTTTCCCAACAGAATTCAGAGATGAGCAAATTGCTACACTTACCAAAGATTACAAAGGAAAAGCACTTGAAAAAGAACCTGCACCTTTCGAAGCAAGTATTGCCAACCTGAAAAAAAATCTGACAGAAGGTTCTCTTTCCAACGGAATGAAATACGGGCTGATCAATAAAGAACTGAAAGGCGAAAAAATACAGGGAACTTTCCGTTTCAGAATCGGAAACGAAAAAGACCTTCAGGGGAAATCTGCAGTAGGAAGTTTAACCGCTTCACTTCTGAAAGCAGGAACTAAAACCAGAACAAAAGAACAAATCCAGGATCAATTGGATAATATGAAATCTTCGCTGAATTTCTATAACTATGGTCAGAATTTCTTCATTCAGTTTTCAACCTACAAAAAGGATTTTCCTAAAGTGATGGAAATCATTCAGGATGTACTTGCCAATTCTACTTTCCCTGAAAATGAACTCACAAAATCAATCACGGAAACCAACACTTATCTAGAAGGACAGCTGAAAGATCCGGATGCAATTGCCAATAATGAGCTTTCCAGAATCTCTTCTCCTTATCCGAAAACAAGCGTTTTCTATACTCCGTCTTTAGAGGAAGAGATTGCAGAAAACAAAAAAGTGACCAGAGCACAAGTGCTGGATTTTTACCAGAATATTCTGGGCGCATCAAATGGTGTAGGAACAATCATCGGAAACCTTGACGTAAAATTAACAGCATCAGAATTAGAAAAAACGTTTGGGAAATTCACCGCGAAAACAAAATTTGTTGAAGTGAAACCAACGTATTTCGAAACTAAAAAAGTAGACAAAAATATCATTACCCCGGATAAAGAAAATGCAGTAGCATTAGGAACTGCAAGCTTTAAAATGAAACAAGACAGCCCGGAATATCCTGCTTTGGTTATGGCAAACGAGATTTTAGGAAGCGGAGGCTTCCTTTCTGCAAGGTTACCGATGAGACTGAGAGAGAAAGAAGGAATCTCTTATGGTGTCGGATCTTATCTTAATATCCCAATGACTAATGATGTCGCTTCATGGAATTATTATGCTTACCTGAATCCGACAAAACGTGACGCAGTGGAAGCAGCTGTAAAAGATGAAGTAAGCAAAGCTGTAAATGCAGGATTTACACAGGAAGAATTGGATACCAATAAGAAAAGCTATGCAAATGAGCGTGCAACAAGCTTAGGTATGGATAATACATTGATCAATCTTGTTAATAACAAACTAATGTTCGATGTTCCTCTGGAATGGTTTGATCAGCTGAATACAAAAATTCAGTCATTGAAACTTACCGAAGTCAACAGCACATTGAAAAAATATTTGTCTCTTGACAGGACTACTTCTGTATATGCAGGAGATTTCAATAAGAAATAGATAATTTTAAATATAATTAAGAATCCGAAGCAGAAATGTTCCGGATTTTTTTATTGCAGTTTACTCTTGATTAAACAACAAAAAACCTCCTGACTGAATCAGGAGGAAAAAACCTGTAAAAAGATAACTTTATTTACAGTTGTATTTTTTAATTTATAATTGATATTCTAATTTACGGTTGTAAGGTAATTGCTTACGGTAAAAGAAGTACTTGTTCCTCCGGAATAAGTTCCGCCAGTAATATAACCGTGACTGTCAGTTCCGCCAGTAATAGTTCCTCCTCTTGTTACCGTGTAAGATCCGTTCACAAAGTTTGGGCTGGTGAAAAGCAACGTGACAGAATTACTGTTGCCAGTTCCGTAATAAGCAGGTAATTTGTACATTAAAATTGTTGTTCCGGCAGAATTTTTAATATGAACATTATTTCCTGCTGTTGTGGTGATTTTTACTGATTTTTGTGTAGAACCGGAAGTTGGATTACTGGTTGCGCCTCCTGTTCCTACGATTGTACCTCCTGTAATTACAAAAGCATTATTGTCGCAGTCGAAACCTTCTTCGGGAGATCTTGAACCATTGGATATGGTCATTCCTCCATTGATCGTGATTGTTCCGTTGCTGTCAATTCCATCATTTCCTTTCGCATAAGCATAGGTGTTTCCTCCGTTGATAACGATTGCTGTCGTAGCATTAATTGCATCGTCCCAGGTTGAAATATTGGTGGTTCCACCATTAATGGTTAAAGTAGCTTTACTTTCAAGACCTTCACCGCCGTCTGTTGTTTGTGTGCAGGTAATGGTTACAGTTCCGCTGTTTAAAGTTAAATTACCTTCTGCTTTTATTGCTTTTGGATTTGCGTAGTCAGCATTATTTCCTGAACCGGAAACGAGGAATCTTGCGCCTGTAGTAGTTACATTTAGATTTAATAAACTATCGGCAGCCCCTGAATTCCCGATGATAACTTCTGCATCCGAAGAAGCTCCTTTTCCTCCTGTTCCCGTGCTGGAAAGCGTGATTGTTCCTGCGTAAATTTTCAGGTTTCCGTCGCTTTTCAGAGCGGATGAAGAATAAGAATCAACAACTCCAGAAGTATTGGTATAAGTGGCCCCGTTTCCTGCTGTTTTTACTGTGATATTTCCGCCGTTGATGATGATTTCTCCATCCGCTGAAAATCCTTTTCCGCCGGTTGCTCCAGAAGTGAGTGTAAGATCAAATGTTCCTGAATTTACGGTGATAGATCCGTCAGATTTGATGGCTGTGGAGTAGGAAGGATCATATCCGCTGCCTGAAGCTGTTAAAACCACTGCTCCGGAAAGTACAGCTGTTACAGAACCTCCGTCAAAAGTAATATTCCCTTTTGCGCTTATAGCCTTGGATTGTGCACCTGTTAGAGTAAGGTTGAATGTTCCTCCCGAAATATTGATAGTGGAAGTTCCTGTTTTAATTGCCTTTACATCTGCTGAAGAAAGGCTGGCAGTGATGTTTCCGCCTGTAATTGCAACTGCATTGTCACCTGCGTCAATCGCATCACCAGTTGCAGAAATATTCAGAGTTCCGTTGCTCATGATGAATCCTTCGGAATGAAAACCATCAGAAGCTGCAGAAGAGATCGTAATATTTCCATTTTGAACTTCAACGGCAGTGGAAGCGGCAACAGCATGTTTTTTAATTCCTTTTAATAAAAGGCTTCCCGTTCCTGCAAAAACGATTTTCCCATCAGATTGAAGTGTCCCGTTTTTAGAACTTGACGATCCGTCGGATAAACTGCTGGACGTTCCCGCTTGCAATGTGAAAGTATGAGTCTGAGCTCCGGTAAGTAGGATTGCAGCTCCGCTTGCGTTGGTAAGATCAAGATTATTCAATACAAAATTTGCCGGCTGGTCTGAACTCACGGTAAGGCTTCCTGCTGAGCTTGTTCCCAGCAAATTGTATTCTATATTGCTGATGCCGGAAGTTGCTGTTACGGTAACTGCGCCGCCTGTTGCTGTAATGTTTACGCCTTGCGAAGCGTAAGGGTTGATAATGGTAGCATTTTCAGTTCCGTTGTAGATGATGTAAATCTTGTCAAGCGAAACCGTACTGTCCGAAAATGTAAAACTTTCAATCAGGGATTTCTGAATATTGAGGCTTGAAGAGCTTCCGTCTACATTGAATTTAGAATAGCTGGAATCAAATGTAATACTGTCAACTTCACTGATTGGCTTAGCATACATATTATTTCCGGAATTATGTACAACTATGGTTTGCGCATTATACTGAGTTGCCAGAAATAATAATACGAATATGGATATTAGCTTTTTCATTTTTTGATCAGTTTAAAAGTTTCGGTATTGGATTTCACAATATAAACTCCGGCCGGAAGTTGGCTGATGTCAATATTCTGATCAGAAACATAGTTCCCTTTGAGAAGAAGTTTACCGTCAAGAGCATAAATGCTTACTTCCAGCTTATCAGCATTTAACGATTTGATACGGATAAAATCATTGCTCGGATTCGGATAGAGAATGTATTTTGATTTGTTCTGCGAAATATTCTGAGTAGAAAGAACAGAATTATCAAACGTAATTTTCTGAATAATGCTCACAGGCAGACTTGTAGGGGTGGAAGTGGAGGATGTCTTTATCAGAAGATTACTTTCGGAAAAATATAGTTTCCCGGAATCCTGAACGGCGAAACCTTGTGTGGTCCCGTCATAATACGTAACTTTAATACCTGTCTGCGCATACAGCATAAACGCTGAAAATACGAAAAGCAGGAAAGCTACCTTTTTGTGTAAAGTAAAATTTTCCATACGTTTTTTGTTCAAAAATAACCGACTTATTTTCAACAAAAAACTTTTTGAGGTAAAGCAAAAAAATGTGTCGGTAAAAAATTATTTTCTGAAATGTGAATGCTGATAATTCCGGATGATGAATTGTAAGCCTGTTTCAAGGATTTCGCCCATTGTTTCACACTTTTTAAATTGAGAATTGTAGGTGAGCTTCTGCAGGGCGGTTTTCAGCTCGGTAATTTTTTCTTCAGTGGAAATTTCGTCATGTTTCATCGCTTCCATTAATTGATGAAAACGGTGATGACTGCTGATAATTCTTTTAGAAATGGAAGAACGGACCTCTTTTCTGTATTGTTCAATAGAGTTGGGTTTTAATTTTTCTTCTACCAATTGTACCATCCTGCTGTTTTCCTTGAAATACTGCGGGAGGTAAATTTTTAAATTTCCTTCAAAACATTGCTGGTCAAAATCAATAGGGCGGATTCTGTATACCACCTGGTCAAAATCGTGTGTCGGAATGATGACATAATTATAAGAACGCATATCTCCGAGAAGCCCTATCATACAGCGTTCATTGAATTTTACAAATTCTTTTGCAATTTGGGATTTTTCGAGTTCTGAACAGTTTTCAAGATATTCTTTAATAAAAATATCGCCGGGAATTCCGAGAATGTGCTCTTCAATCAGAGTATCTTCATGAATCAGGAAATTGATGCGGTTAGGCGAAAGCAGATCTTCAAGCTCAAGCCCATATACTCTGGAAGCGTCGGCTTTTTTGATATAAAAATTGGTGTAATTGTCATTCAGGATATTTCTTACCCGAATCCTAAAAGGCTTTGAATTCCCGAATGTACAGAAATGAATGGAATCCACAGTTAGATAAGGAAGTACATCTTCATCTCCGTCGGAATGAAGGAGGGTATAGATTTTATTGAGATTGGCTTCAATTTCCTGCTGTTCGGAATCTGAGTAATAAACGCTTAGCCATAAAGTATCTTTACCGTCTTTGTCTTCCACCGAAGTGTAGCCGGAAAAACGCAAAAGATCGTCATAATGAAAGCGGATTCCTGTCACACGGTTATTTTTTTCAAGATAATGCATGAGTTTTTTGTTGACAGGATAAATGGGTTTCCGGAATTCGATTTTGACGTCTTTCATTTTTTAAAATTAATAATTTTCTTAATATAAAAGTCTCCCGATATTTCAGGAGACTTTTATATTATAATTGAGATTACTTCTTGATAAATTTTGAAGAGAGTACTTCTTTCTCTGTATATATTTTCAAAATATACATTCCTTTCTGAAGATGAGTTACAATAATGGTATCTTTATTATAGAAAGTATTGATTTCTTTTCCTGTCATATCAAAAATCTGCACTTTCTCAATTTTATTATTTGATTTTAAATGTAGAACTTCTGAAGCTGGATTAGGATAGATAAAGGTTCTTTTCTTATAAGCTTCTGCAATATTCAAATCTTTGGGTTCAATATTCATGATGATATAATTATCACCATTTTGATTGTAAATGAGATGGTTCTCAATTTCATTTTGCGAAGTACTTGTACTTACTGAAAATATGTCAGGATTTGATACACTTATTGCATATTGATTGTTCCTGTTAGATGAGATCTCTTTTATAGCGCTATATTCTGACAATTTTTTATAATAATCAAGACTGCCTCCGGAGGTAAACTTTAGGACAGTTTGGATATATTTGGAATAGTCGTTAAATGTGATTTCCTGATTATCTGAAGTCACAGCATCGTAAAATTGATCGGTATAATAAATGTTTCCTGCATGATCCATATCAAAGGTTCCCCGAGTTCCAATAGAGCTACTTTTTACAAAAATTGGTTTGCTCCATAATATTTCTCCTTCCTTAGAAATTTTATTAATGAGGCTTCTGTAGCTGACAGAATTGGTGCTTTCGATATGATAAGGATCGTTCAGATTCTCTCCTTTAAGATTTTTAAAATAACTTGTAACTCCGCTTAAAACAAAATCATTACCGTCAAATCCAATATCATATCCTTGAAACGGAACTGCCAGTATTGGATTTGAATCAATATATAAGCTTAGGTTTTTACCTGTTGAAACGTTTCCTTGAGGTGTTAGTTTAAGAAAAATAAGAGGATTTTCTATGAGATTATTTTCAATGGAAACATTGTCAAAATAGAAAGGATCCGAATAATTTAATTCGGGATTTACAGCAAAGAAAATGTATATATTATTATCTAAATCGAATGAAATCTGATGAGAGGATGAGCCATAATTAAAATTCTTTGCAAAAATAAGATTGCCCGAAGAAGTAAGCTTGAAGATATAAAATCCGAATTCAGAAGAATTGGAATTGTTGAAGTGATAGATGCTATCGCCAAATTTAAAATCTCCTCTTCCTGTCAAATGAATAATAATATTGCCTGCATTATCATAATAAAGAGAAAGGTTCGAAATCATTGAGCTGCTGTTAATGCTTTCAAAAATCTTGCTCCATAATATTTTCCCGGAATTGTCAAATTTTATCAGGGTTTCGGTGTTGGCAGCTGAAATAAGATCGCTCTTTTCTGCATCTGTAATATGACAATTCCCCTGAAAACAATTAAATGCGCTTAAAAATTCATTATCTTCATTAATACTGATTCTTTTTTCGTAAGGAGTATTAGGATAAATACGGGAAAAGTTTAGGGCATTGATTTGCCATTGTTCGCTGCCATCCGGCAAAATTTTTGAAAGAACGATATTATTTGAATTCTCATTCACAGGCAAACTATTTCCAAATCGATAGTTTATATGACCGGAATAATTGGCGGCCTGAAAAATATCTCCAGATGATTTTCTTTTTAGAAATACAGGATCAATTTCTCCGGGGGTACTATTGATATCTAAGTTTCGTAAATTTTGAAAGTCAGGATCCAAGACATTTCTTGAAAATATTTTCAGATTATTATAGTTATAAGCTATATATTCTTGGTTGTTATAATAGTTGTAATCTATTCTGCTTCCGGCACTTTTACTGGTGATATTGAAGAAATTATTTCCTGAAATTAAGTCGCCAGTAATGCTGTTGATCGGAAGCAATGCAGAATTATTGGTTTGGATATATCCATAGTTTGGGTAAGATATATTTACTGAATTTTGTGAATCAAGATAAAGATTAATTCTGGTTTCATTTGTTTTATAAAATTTTAAACCAAACAATAAAAAAGCGTCTTGCATTCCTAAAAATTTGTTCCATTCAACTGATGTGAAGTCTGATTTTATTTTTGCCAGCCATACAGATATGGAAGTCGTATTATCAGAAGAAAAGCTCGTATTGAAATTATTTTCTCCGGTCACAGAAATTTTGTTGTCATTGACAAGTTTTATATTCAAATAAATATATCCGTTATCAATAAGAATGTCATTAAGATCATAAACATATCCTGTGTTCCCGGCTGTAATTCTGACGAAGGAACTGATAGACAATGAATTGTTTACCTGTAAAATAAATCCGCTTCTTCCCAAATCCTGCTGATCAATGGTAACATTGTAGTTTGAATATCCTGCTAAATAAATTTTTCCGTTGTCAGATTTTACTGCCGTCAACCATGTGTCCGTAAAAGCTCTATTGGAATTTATATTTCCGTTATGATTGTCAATTGTGTAGACATCGTTTTCATTCAAAATAAAAAAGATTTCATCTTGTGTCACCGCCATATCGATGCCCTGTAATGACATTTCTTTATAAGGAAGCTTTTTCCCCCACAAAAAAAATCCGTCTTTACTGAATTTTAGCAAAATAGCATTTCTCATATCATCGGATGTGAATTGCTGATTGTTTTCTGTAATTGTACCCTCAAAATTTGCTAAGACATATATTTCATTCTGTGAGCCAATTTTTATATAATTAGGGCGAATGCTACCCTTAGCTCCGGCATTGATAGTTTTTATCCAAACTTTATCACCGTTTGAATTTTTACTTTTGTAAATAAACATATCGTCGATCCCGCCATTAGAAAAGCTCTCATTGCCAAAAGAGAAAGACCCATTAGAAAATCCAACGGTTATATTGTTTTGGGCATTATCAAAAACCGTTCGTATAATTCTTCCGCCGTTGGAAGTATTGGCTTGATATATACTTTTTATGCTTAAATTTTCATTCTGGGCATTTAAGAAATTTCCTAAAATTATTACTAATAAAAGGAAGTAAAATTTTCTCATAAAACTAATTTTTAATTATTTAAATATACCGCATTAACTTTTATTATGAAACATGATATTTGTTATCGCATGAAATTGTCAAAAATAACAAAAATCGCTGTTGAACGGTTTCTGTTAGTGTCTCAAATTTATATGTACTTTACATATTTCTCCTGTATTTTCCGCCCACTTCAAACAATGCATTGGTAATTTGCCCGAGTGAACAATATTTCACTGCTTCCATCATCACTTCAAAAAGGTTTTCCTGATTGATAGCAGACAATTGCAGCTGATGCAGCCACTCGGAAGTTTTATCCGAATTTGCTTTCTGGTAATTTTCGAGGTTTTCGATCTGCTGCTGCTTTTCTTCTTCAGTGGAGCGGATGACTTCTCCCGGTAAAACTGTTGGTGAACCGTCTTTTCCGAGGAAAGTATTGACACCGATGATAGGATATTCTCCGGTGTGTTTCAGCCATTCATAATGCATGGATTCTTCCTGGATTTTCGAACGCTGATACATGGTTTCCATTGCTCCGAGAACGCCTCCTCTTTCTGTAAT
>DAMDNI010000010.1:14571-25989 GCA_032083825.1 Bergeyella sp.
GTAATTCTGTCGAATTCCGCATACACAGCTTCTTCCACCAAATCTGTCAATTCTTCAATAATGAAAGAACCTTGCAACGGATTTTCATTTTTAGCTAAACCTAATTCTTTATTGATAATCAACTGAATGGCCATCGCTCTTCTTACCGATTGCTCTGTCGGAGTTGTAATCGCTTCATCATACGCATTTGTGTGAAGTGAATTACAATTGTCATAAATTGCATACAAAGCCTGAAGTGTAGTTCTGATGTCATTAAAATCAATTTCCTGAGCATGAAGAGATCGTCCGGAAGTTTGAATGTGATATTTCAGCATCTGAGAACGTTCATCAGCCCCATATTTCAATTTCATTGCTTTTGCCCAGATTCTCCTGGCAACACGTCCGATTACTGCGTATTCCGGGTCAATTCCGTTGGAGAAAAAGAAGGATAAATTCGGTGCAAAATCGTTGATATCCATTCCTCTTGACAAATAATATTCCACATAGGTAAAACCATTTGCAAGAGTAAAAGCCAGCTGCGAAATCGGATTAGCTCCCGCTTCTGCAATATGATAGCCGGAAATAGAAACCGAATAGAAGTTTCTTACTTTATTTTCTATGAAATATTCCTGAACATCACCCATTAATCTCAAGGCAAATTCAGTCGAGAAAATACAAGTGTTTTGCGCTTGATCTTCTTTTAAAATATCTGCCTGAACAGTTCCGCGAACGGTAGCGATGGTTTGATTTTTAATCTGGTTATAGGTTTCTTTGTCCAGAATTTCGTCTCCGGTGATTCCTAATAATTTTAATCCCAAACCATTATTGGAAGGAGGTAATTCTCCGTTATATTTTGGTCTTGCTAAACCTTTGTCGTCGAATTTTGCTTTTAAAATTCCTTCAACTTTAGATTCAAGTTTATGCTCAGCAATATATTTTTCAACATTTTGGTCGATGGCTGCGTTCATAAAGAAAGCCAGAAGCATCGGTGCAGGACCATTGATCGTCATTGAAACTGAAGTCAATGCGTTCACCAGATCAAATCCGGAATATAATTTCTTCGCATCATCCAGAGTTGCAATAGAAACACCTGCATTTCCGATTTTACCGTAAATATCTGGTGGTAAAGCTGGATCCTGCCCATAAAGGGTTACTGAATCAAAAGCCGTAGATAAACGTTTTGCAGGCATTTCCGCAGAGACATAATGGAATCTTCGGTTGGTTCTTTCCGGGCCGCCTTCTCCTGCAAACATTCTTGTCGGATCTTCTCCTGTTCTTTTGAACGGATAAATTCCTGCTGTAAACGGAAAAGCTCCCGGAACATTTTCCTGGCCTTTCCAACGAACCAAATCTCCCCAATCCTGAAATTTCGGCAATGCAATTTTCGGGATTTTAAGATGAGAAAGAGATTCAGATTTGGTTTCAACCCTTATTTCTTTTCCACGAACGAGATACGTATAAATATCTTCTTCATGTTTCTTTTTAAAATCTCGCCATCCGTTCAGGAAATAAATGTTTTCCTGACTAAGCTCTTTTTTTATTTTCTGGTAACGTTTTTCAATAATTTCCTGAGTATGTTCATCATCTTCCAGAATGTTTTTTGCGCCGTGAAGCTGGTAGAGTTTTCGGGCAATTAAAGCTTGTTCTACGACTTCTTTGTCGTAGATATGGTTGTTTTCAGCAATTTCTGAAAGATAACGGACTCTTTTTGGAGGAATAATGGTGGAATCTTCTGAAACATTCTGTTCGACATATTCATTGAAAATTTCTGTATGCAGTGTTTTATTTACTTTTTTGATCAAAGAATTATATAATTCTGTCGTTCCCCAATCGTTGAACTGGCTTGCTTTTGTAGAAAATACGGGCATCGCATCCAAAGGCTGGTCAAATGCAGTGTGGTTTCTCTGGAACTGTTTTCTTACAGCTTGTAGCGCATCCAGAGCACCTCTTTTGTCAGATTTGTTTAAAGCAACGAGATCCGCATAATCCAGCATGTCAATTTTTTCCAATTGTGTGGAAGCTCCGTACTCAGGCGTCATCACATACATAGAAACATCTGCAATATCCGAAATTTCGGAACCGCTTTGTCCGATTCCGGATGTTTCTAAAATAATGATATCGGGTTTTGCTAATTTTAAAATGTTTAGTGCAGAATGAATATAGGGCGAAACTGAAACATTATTTTCTCTTGTCGCCATTGATCGCATATAAACACGTTTGTCGTTGATAGAATTCATCCTGATTCGGTCTCCCAAAAGTGCGCCTCCTGTCTTCTTTTTCGAGGGATCTACGGAGATAATGGCTATTTTTTTATCAGGGTTCGAACGTAAAAATCTGCGGACTAATTCGTCTGTAAGAGAAGATTTCCCGGCACCTCCGGTTCCTGTAATTCCGATGATTGGTATTTTTAAGTCTTTGGCTCTTTCGTCAATTTCTTTTACCAGTTCGGGTTTTTCATCGGAAAAATTTTCTACTGCAGAAATCACTTCAGCAATTGATTTTGAATCTTCGAAACTGATATTGTCCAAATCAGTAACTGTTACTTTTTTTCCTGTTGCAAAGTCGGATCTTTTCACCAAATCATCAATCATACCCTGAAGTCCAAGTTCTCTTCCGTCATCAGGAGAATAAATTCTGTCGATACCATAATCTGTAAGATCTTTGATTTCTTCTGGTAAAATTACACCGCCTCCGCCTCCAAAAATTTTGATTTGAGGAGCATTTTTCTCTCTTAAAAGGTCATAGATATATTTGAAATATTCATTATGCCCGCCTTGATAAGATGTCAGTGCAATCGCATTGGCATCTTCCTGAATTGCACAGTTTACGACTTCTTCAGCCGATTTGTCGTGACCAAGGTGAATGACTTCGCATCCGGTTCCCTGAATCATTCTCCGCATAATATTGATGGCTGCATCGTGGCCGTCAAACAAAGCAGCAGCTGTAACGACTCTGACTTTGTTTTCGGGAATATATTTTTTGTTTTCCATAAATTTTCCTGAAAAAATTGTGAATTTTTCAAATATAAAAAACTCTGACGGATTACGAAAAAAGATTGAAATATTGTTTATTCAAAAGAGTTAAAAGGATAAATTGTTATATTTACCCGAATCAATTATTCAACAAAAAAACCTTATATAATGAAAATATTTAGCTTAAAAAAAACTTTACTCTTATTGTGTTTACTTACGGCAGCATTTGTTTTTTCGCAGGACAGGATTTATTTCGATGAAGACTGGCAGATAACCACAAAGGACAAAATGGTTTATTACCGGGAAGTTTCCCAGAAAGGCAAACTGATCCATATTAAAGATTTTTATAAAAATGGAGTGCTTCAAATGGAAGGAGATGCTTTGGATGCAAGCCCGAACAGCGAAATTTTTGATGGGAAAGTAACCTGGTATTATCCATCAGGAAAGCCGCAGACTATTACAGAATACCGAAACGGAGAAACGATAGGAGTTTCTAAAGATTATGATGAACAGGGACGGTTGCTGAAAGATTTTGTATTTGACCAGCAAGGAAATTACAGCGGATTTTCCTATTCTTTCAAAAATGAATATACAGAATACAGCTCTTATTACGAATACAAGAATTCACAATATGTAAAAAGTGTAGTTTTTGATAACGACCAGTCAGGAATCCGTTATGAAACATATTATGGAAATGATTCCCAGGAAAAAGAAACTAAATTCTTCGGTGAAGGAGGGAAGCTTATCGGAAGCCGTATCACAAAAGATGACAAACTGAAAGGCATGTCTGTTGATTATTTCTACAACCCGATGCGTGTCGCAAAGATTGATAAATACGGAACCCAGAATTATATTGATGAAAGCACCCAGTATTATGAAAACGGTAAAATTGCTCAGGAAACTAAATACGGCAAAAATTCGGGAACTAAAATTTCTTATGACCAGAACGGTAAAAAAATAGCAGAACTTGTTTACAAATATGATAAAGAATACAAAGAAATGCAGCCTTGGAATGGGGAAGACCTGAACTTCTCATATTCTGCTCCGTATTTTGAAAGTGCAGTGACTTATAGTGAAGGAAAAATCACCAATAACAAAACTTTTTATCAGAACGAAAAAGTAAAGTCTGAAATCTTTTACAATGACAATATCCAGACAAAATCTAATTTTTATAACGAAGACGGAAGCCTGAAAGGAAGCCTTCTAAATGATGAATACGGATATCCTTTTAATGGTACTTTATACACGGATTACAGTGAATCGGTATACAAAGAAGGAAAGCTGATCAATGAAAAAGCTTATACAGAAGACAAAAAACTTCACTACGAAAGAAAGCTCCTGGAAAATGGGAAAGTTGAGGTCAAAGTATATGATTCAGCATCATTACTGCAGTATTATTACCAGCTTCCGTCAGAAGCATATTCTGAATTCACAACAGAAGTTACCCAATACGAAAACGGAAAACCCAAAAACAAAGCCACTTTCGAAAACGGGATTATGCAGAAAGGGAAAATTGCAATAGATACTTATGATGGCAAAATAGAATACGAAAGACAGGGAGAATGGCTGGTTATGAAGCAGTATGATATCAACAGGATTCTGGTGAAAGAAAGCAAAGAAAAAATCAATACAGATTCGGAATATTCATCTACGGCAAGTTTCTACGAAGATACTTTCCTTAACGGATATTACTAAAAGTCATATTTTATCATAAAACCCTTTCGGATTCTGAAAGGGTTTATTGTTTTGTAAGGGACCAGTTTCCGCTCCATTCTCCTTTTTTCCAGGTGCCGGATTTGTTCTGCAGATTTCCGTATAAAACAAATCCTGAGGCTTGAGAACTCACGCTCTGTAATGCTCCATAATCTGTGATCATCCCGGAATAGAACGTTTCGGAATCGGAAAATTGCGATGTTTTTATAACTTCAGTATACCCGTTTTTTGCTACAATTAATGTCAAAGTTCCATTTTCCTGGCCAGTGTAATTCCCTATCCATGTCCCTTTGTAAGGTGAAGTATAATTTTCCTGCTCATCACGTTCCCTTT
This sequence comes from Bergeyella sp., assembly GCA_032083825.1. Taxonomy (GTDB): domain Bacteria; phylum Bacteroidota; class Bacteroidia; order Flavobacteriales; family Weeksellaceae; genus DAMDNI01. The sequence continues at coordinate 19,569 of DAMDNI010000010.1, forward strand.
GGTTGTCAAGAATTTCCTGACACGAAAATAATGATGCTGCGGCAAATAAGATCAAAAAGAAATTTTTCATTTTTAATGAAAGTTGAATGGCTTCAAAGATAAATAAATTTCGGATTTATACTTTGTTTAAATTTTTCAGGCATTTTTAATAATGCTTATTTTTGTACAAAATAGAAAATGAAAAGATCAATCCTATATTTATTAGCAGGAACTGCAGCCAGCTTTTTACTGAATTATTTTCTGCTCGGAAGCATCGGCTGGAAAGCAGATTTGTACCACGCATTTGCATTTGGGCTGGGTTGGGGTCTCGCTTATTTTGTCGATCATCCGGAGTGGCCGCTTCCCAAAAAAATGGGAATCTCATTTGTCGGGATTATCCTTCTTTTACTGATCGGGTTTATTTTTTTCAATTTTGAAATTGCAATTCTTTCTATTATTAAATTTTCGACCGTTTTCGTGGCATATTACCTGATTGCAAGTTTCAGGGCAAACAAATCTCTGAGATCTTAATGCATGGTCAGGAAGCTTACCAGTGCAAGACCTACCACCAGAAATACAAAAGCGAAAAAATTAACGGAAAATAATACAAAACCAATTATCAGGCTTACAACCCCATGAGAATGATAGACTCTGTGGTGTGCAATGAAGAAATACAGCATGCTGTAAATAACGAGTACTGTCATTGCCAGATATAAAACAAAATTGATAATCCCAATATCTGATAAATGCGACATTTTGCTCAGAAAGGAGAAAAACAAAATATTCAACAGCAAAAAAGCAAAATAATGCAGAGTAAAAATCCCGTGATCGAAATACCACCATTTTTTCTTATCGTGGAACAACCATAAAAAGAAAGCGAAAATCGGCAGATAAATAAAAAGTGCTTTGGGAAGATTGTGTACAGAGGTTTCAGAAAGATTTTTAAGAATATCTCCTTTCTTTACCCCGTTTTCTTTAAGCTCAAAAAATTTATGCGCAAATGGAACCTGGATAAAATCCCATTTTGAAGGATTTTTGGCGATAGCAGAATCATAAGATTTTTTGGTTCTGTATCCTGCAAAACTTACATCTTCATTCATCTTTTTGTTCATATCCAGCGTTTCTTCAATATCATCAATTTTCGCTGAATCTTTCAGGATGGCATTTAGCTTGCTTATCGAGATACTATCTTCTTTCGTCATTTTGTCCTGAGCCTTGAGGTTATCAGCAATTTTCTGCACTTCCGTAAATTTGTTTTTCTGAGAAGAAATGCTTGTATGCTTCTGCCCGTCAAAATTAACTGTAAACGGAGGGAATAAAGCAAACAGGAAAAAAGTAATGAAACTGACAAAAATATACAGTTTCACAGGCGGGACAAACTGCTGCCTTTTTCCCTCAAGATAAGTACTGGTGAGTTTTCCTGGCTTGAAGAGCAGGTTTTTCAGTGTTCTCCAAAACTGCCCGTCATAATGCGTGAAATCTTCTATGAAATGCGAAAATAAATAATGAAATGGCTGTCTGGTTTCGGTATTTTGCTGTCCGCAATTGGGGCAGTATTTTTCTTCAACAAAATGTCCGCAATTGAGACAGTTTTTATCTTCTCTTAATTTTCCGTGGCTCATCTCAGATTTTTCCTCAAAAATATAAAAATATGGTTTATTCCACGCTAAATTTTTGTTGATATTATTTAGAAATTAAAACAAAAAACCGCTTCTCTCGAAGCGGCTACAAATACAAATCCTTAATTTAATATTTGGTTAGAATTATTGCGGTTCCGCCACTTTTTGCAAGATGAAGCGGTAAAACAGTCTCAGAAGTTACATCCATTTCCAGAATGTCTACAGGATAAGGATTGTTTTCAAAATCAGCATTTTCACCATCTTTGAAAATTCTGGCTTTATATTTTGCATTTTTATCAAGAAAACCCAAAGCCACGCTTAAATCTCTGGAATCAGCATTGGTAATGCTTCCGAGATACCAGTTTTCAGAATCTCTGTCTTTTCTGGCAATAGTCACATATTTCCCGATTTCAGCGTTCGGAACAACGGTTTTGCTCCAGTTGGCAGGACAGGAAGTGATGAATTCAAAAGCAGGATTATTCTCATAATTTTCAATCATATCAGAAGCCATTTGCAAAGGACTGTAAATAACAACCGAAAGCGCCAGCTGTTTTGCTAAAGTCGTCCGGACTTTCGTATTTGGGAGCACAGGATTTGTGAAATTAAACGTTCCAGGTGTAAAATCTGTCGGTCCGGCCAAACCTCTTGTAAAAGGAAGGATTGTCGTGTGTTCCGGAGGATTTCCGCCATCTTTTGACCATGCATCCCATTCTTGTCCGCGAACGCCTTCCTGTGTCATCAGGTTCGGAAAAGTTCTCTGCAATCCGGTTGGCATTACAGGCTCATGATTATCGATCATGATTTTGTGTTTTGCTGCCGTTTCAATTACTTTTCTGTAATGGCGAACTCCGTATTGGCTGCTGTGCAGTTCTTTCCCGTCGAGCAAAACGCCTACATATCCGGTTTTTACGACACTCACGCCATATTTATTATAAAAATTAAATGCATTTTCCAGCTGGTTTTCGTATTTCTGCGAGTTTCCGCCTGTTTCGTGATGCCCGATTAATTCAACATTTTTGGATTTTGCATAATCGGTGATTTTTTTGATATCAAAATCGGCGTAGGGTTGATCGAATTCAAAATTTTTCCAGTCTTCCCAGCCAAGATTCCAGCCTTCGACCAAAACTCCGGCAAATTTATGTTTTGCTGCAAAATCAATATATTTCAGTACGTTCTCTGTTTTAGCTCCGTGATTTGGCCCGATTTCCCATGTGTTTTTTTTCATGTGCATTCCCCACCATATACCGATATATCGTCCTGGTTTTATCCAGGATGTGTCTTCAATTTTATTAGGCTCGTTGAGGTTCAGCATTAATCTTGAGAGCAAAAGGTCGCCGGCATTTTCAGCAATAATCAAAGTTCTCCAAGGTGACTGAAAAGGAGTTTTGGTGAAGACTTTTTCTCCGGTTGACCAAGGTGTAAGATACACTTTGAATTTTGTCGATTCTTTTTCAGAATAAATATTCATTGCCGCATATTCTGTAAGATTGGCTTCATGAAGCGCTAAAAACTGCCCGGATTTTGTCTCAATGGTCACCGGAGTTGAAATGGTGTCTTTTTTTGAAAGAGGCTCTTTCTTAAACAAGGCTTCATAAAATTCCGTTTTATAAGGGATTGACCAGGCCTGATGGTCTTCAGGAAAGTTGAATTCTGTAAGCTCATCCATAATGATGACATCTTTCAGGTTTTTCTGATCCGGAAACTCGTATCGGAAACCAAATCCGTCGTTGAAAACTTTGATGTTGAGGACAAAATTTCTCTGGAGGTTTTTCTTTTCCCGGACATATACGAGCATTTGCTTGTAATGATTCCGTGCTTCGGATTCTTCGCCCCAAGGCTGTTTCCAGGTTTCGTCGGCTTGTGAAAATGTGACTTTGGAAATTTCCAGATTTTGCCTGATTTCGCTGTTTTTCAGTTTTATTCCGAGGTAAGACGGTTCCAGAATTGTTTTCCCGTTTTTGGAAACTTTGTAGTAAAGCCCGTTTTTAGAAATTCCCGATTCTACGGTAATTTTGCTGTCAGGAGATGTTACGGAATAACCCTTTGAATTTTGTGAAAACAGATTCCCTGTTCCTAAAATTAATATTAAAATCCATAAAAATCCTGCGAATAACTTCTTCATTAACTTCTTTTTTTATTTTACAAATACGGCGTAGCCTTTTTCCATCAATATATTTCCTTCATTAGTGCTGAATGTTTTTTCGCCACCTGAAAGATGATTTTTAAAATTTCCTGAAGGTACTTCGCCTGTCCATTTAAAATTAACGGCAACATTGTTGAAATTCAGCATTACCAAAACTTCATTGTCACCTCTTTTTCTAGAATATACGAAAACATTTTCTTTATTGGTAGGATAAATTTTCAGTGCTCCGCGGTTTTTACCGTCTTCTAGAGCGGGCTGTGTTCTTTTTAATCTTGTCAGCTTTTTGAAAAGCTCAAAATAGATTTTGTTAGCAGGATCCCATTGCACCGGATCTTTCTCAAAAAGACTCATTGATTTATTCATTCCGATTTCCTGGCCGTTGTAAATAAGCGGCATATCATAGATCGTGAAATAAAGCACAGTCAAAGGTAGGACATTTGCTCCGTATCTGGTGAATTCCGTGCCTTCATGCGAATTCTGATCGTGATTGGTAAGAAAAAGCATTCTGCTTTTCTGGGAATAATTTTGGTTGTTGAATAATGTCTTACATCCTTCAATAAAAGCAGATGCGGAACTTCCCGTTCCCAAATCATGAAAAGCGGTTGTGCTGAACTGCCATGCATAATCATAATCGAAAACAGACATATATGCAGGATCATCACCTTCACCCAACCATGTGATTTTTTTTACTGCATCAACCTGCGCTTTTGCCTGTTGCCAAAAATCAAGGGGAACATAGGTGACAGCATCACATCGATAACCGTCAATATCAAAATTCTGAACCCAGTATTTCATCGCATCAATCATTGCTGTGCGCATATTCTGATTGCTGTAATCTAGCTGTACAACATCATTCCATCCGTTTGGCGAATAGGGCTGTTGCCCGTTTTGTGAAGCATAATAATCAAGATGTTCTGAAACCCAAGGATGATCCCATGAAGTATGGTTGGCAACCCAATCCATCCAGATTTCCATATTCAGGCTGTGAGCGGTTTCTACCAAAGATTTGAAATCGGCTTCTGTTCCGAATTCGGGATTTATTTTTTTGTAATCTTTAATGGAATAAGGACTTCCTAAACTTCCCTCTCTTTTTTCTTCTCCAATCGGATGAATCGGCATCAGCCAAAGAATGTCTACGCCCAGATCTTTAAGACGCGACAGGTCTTTTTTGACTCCGTTAAAATTTCCTTCCGAGGAATAGTTTCTGACATTGATTTCATAAATAATTTTATTATTCGCCGAAACCGGAGTGATCTCACTGTTGGGGATTTCCTGGATGTTATGATCATCGTCATTACAGCTTCCCAGAGAAAAAGTGAGTAAAAATGAAAGAAAAATGAGCTTTATGATGTTGAATCGTTTCATTAGATTTTAATTTATTGTTTTACAATCGCGTAATGACCAGTGAGATCATTGAAAAAAATGTCATAAGTTCCTGCTTCCTGAATGGTTGCGCCCGGACCGTCAAAAATGGCTTTCCCGTAAGGAATATCGGAATCGTTTCCGCCCCAGTTGTTTGCCCAGTCTTTGTTTCCGCGGAATTTGCATGCGGTGGAAGAGGTGAATTCATAGGTGATCTTCCATTGATGCGGATCGAAAGTCGATTTTGTCATCATCGGTTCATTATCCCAGTTGCAGAATCCTCCAATCGGTCCCATTTCATTATAAGTATTGGGATTGCTAATGCCCGGATCCGTGATGTTCCAAGTCATATTTTTCGTATCAATGGTAATGGTATGATAGCCGCTTGTTACATAGAATGCTCCTAAATCACCTTGTTGCAAAATGCCGTTCTCTCCTGCACAGTACATATTGTTGTAGCTTCCGAGGAATTCTTCCGAGCAGAATTTGAAATAAGTTGCGGAAGGGAAATATCCGGTATAAGTGTACACTCCATCTTCGTAATTGTTGGAATTGCGGAACATGATATAATCTTTGCTGCTGTTATTCCATCCGTTCATATCACCGATGATATAGACATTTTTTACCGTTGGATCAACACTTAAATAAGAAGTAAGCGTAAGATTGAGAGGCTCAGAATAGGCTTCTCCTTTTGCAGAAATGGCTTTAATCCTTATGCTTATATTTTCAGGAGTATTGGTTTCTTCTCCTTTCAGCTCATCAAGAACAGCTTTGAAATCGGTAGTAAAAAAATCGGTGTACAGGAGATCAGTTTCAGCTACTGTTTTTGCTGTTTCGAAATTATTGTCCGCCAAATCTACCTGAACTTCATACTTTATATCGTCTGTATAGATGTAATTTCCGCTGTTGTAGTTGTACCTTGCTTTTGTCCAGCTCAGTCTGAAAACCAAAGGATTTTCTTCTGCGGCTGGCTTGGTAAGCTGCCATTCGGTTTTGGAAAGAATGCTTATTGAAGGCGGAGTTATGTTTAATCCGGTTTCATCTACATCATAATCGGGTGTACAACCTACAAAAAACACGACTATAAAAAATGAGAATAGTATTTTAAAATTTTTCATTGTGCTAAAATTATTGTTGAAGGATTGTATAATGTCCCGTCAAATCATTAAAATAAATTTTATAAGTTCCCGGAACGCTGATATTCGCTCCTGGTCCGTCGAAAACGGCTTTTCCGTAAGGATAGTCTTCTGCAGCACCGCCCCAGTTATTAGCCCAGTCTTTATTTCCGCGGAATTTGCATGCGGTGGAAACATCAAAG
>DAMDNI010000011.1:0-6350 GCA_032083825.1 Bergeyella sp.
ATTCGGATTTCCCGGAAGAACAACAGAATATCTTCCCGCCATTGCAGTGGAAAAAATCATGACCGAGATTGATCCTGCAATGGTTTCTGTGCGTGATGTCACCCTGAAAGTTCTGGATGAAAAAATGAGAACTGATAATGCGACAAGAATCAAATATGCCTCAAAATATGCAAGAATTTCAAATTCCTGGAAAAAATGGATCGGCGAAGTGGAAGGCTTGAAAAAATCCAATGCTGTAGAGAAGAAAAGACTCTATGAGCAAAGCTTAATCAAGAAAAATCCTGAAATAAAATCTACTATTGATGGTTTAAACAAATTATACAACGACCAGGCTTCTTATGCTTTAAATAGGGCATATTACAGCGAATTACCAAGAAATTCCGAGACATTTGCACTGGCAAGCCTGTATCTGAGCTATATTGAAGCTGTTGAAAACGGAACTTCAGGCCAGAAATCTTTGGAAGGCTTAAAATCAAGACTTTCAGAAATTTATAAAGATTATGAAGGAGATCTGGATGCAAAGGTTACTGCAAAAGTTGTTGCGCTGTATTCCAACAAAGCTCCGCAGCAGTTTTTGCCGGCTGGTTTTGAAAAATACAAAGATGATAAAACCAATCTGGAAACATTTGAAAACTGGTCAAAAAGTTCTGTTATTACCGGACGCGGAAGCCTGAACGGAGCCAATGCGAATTCAGACATTAATGCAATTTTTGCAGATCAGAAAGCTTTGATTCAAAATCTTAAAAATGATCCGCTGATACAGTTGTATGCTTCTATTAAAAATGCTTACGTTACCACAACACATTCAAAAGTAGTTGGTTATCAGGCAGAAATCGACGCTTTGCAGAAAAAATATATGGCTCAGCTTATTGATACAGATAAAGAAAGGAAATTTTTCCCGGATGCTAATTCTACACTTCGGGTAACATATGGCCAGGTCAAAGGTTCGAATCCGAGAGATGCTGTATCATATCATTATCAGACGCATTTGGCCGGTGTGATTGAAAAATATATTCCTGGAGATTATGAATTTGATGTTCCTAAAAAACTTCTCCAGCTTTATAACTCTAAAGATTACGGAATCTATAAAGATAAAACTGGTGATGTTCCGGTTGGTTTCACTGCAACTAATCATACAACAGGTGGAAATTCCGGAAGCCCGGCTCTTGACGCACAGGGAAATCTGATCGGCCTGAATTTCGACAGACAATGGGAAGGTACGATGAGCGACATCAATTATGATCCGAAGCTTTGCCGGAATATCATGGTGGATACCAAATATATTCTTTTTGTTATCGACAAATATGCTGATTCAAAATGGCTGATCGACGAAATGAAAATCGTAAAATAATTCAGTTAAATATCACTTGTAAATTCCCGGAAATCTTTCGGGAATTTATTATTTTTAGAAAATGAAACCAGTTGTCATCAAAGAATCCTCGTTCAAAATTTTTAAAAAATACTTTTTATTGTTTTTGTTAGGGAGCCCAATTTTAATCATGGTTTTTGGTGAGCCGCAAACGAAGATTGCCAACAAAGATGAAAATATGCAGGAAGTTTTTTTGTGGTTGTATGTGGCATATTGTTCCGTTTTGTTTATCCTTTTATTACTGAGACTGATAAAGTCACAATACAAAAGCATTATCAGACTTGATGAAAAAGGCATAACGATGAATGAAAAAGATTTTTTTCCTTGGCTCGAAATCTATGATTTTCGAATAGGCATGAAAGTTTTAAAATACGAAGTGCTGACTTCAAAAGGCTATCCTTCAGGAAGAAAAGAGTTTGAAGAAAGGAAAATCCTGATCATTAATGAACAAGAGTTTATCATCAAGGAAAAATTTCTCGAATTTAAGCTGGAAGATATTGCAGAAATTATTAAAATCTACAAAGAAAGGCTTCAAACCAACCAAGTTGGAATTTCTTCAAATTAAGCATTCTCCAAAATCACTGCATATCCTTGTCCGACACCAATGCACATTGTTGCAAGAGCATATTTTTTATTGGTTTTCCGAAGTTCCAGGGCAGCAGAATAGATAATCCTTGTTCCGCTCATTCCAAGAGGATGCCCCAAAGCAATTGCGCCGCCATTAGGATTTACACGATCATCAGCATTTGAAATTCCCAATTCTTTCAGGCAGGCAATACTTTGCGCTGCAAAAGCTTCGTTCAGCTCAATAATGTTGATGTCATCTAAAGACAATCCGGCTCTTTTTAATGCTAATTTTGAGGCTTCTACAGGCCCGATTCCCATAATTCTCGGTTCGACACCCACAACTGCTGAGCTTACAATTCTGGCAAGAGGTTTTAGGCTGTACTCTTTTACAGCATTCTCGGAAGCAACTAAAATTGCTGCGGCCCCGTCATTCAGTCCGGAAGAATTTCCTGCTGTTACAGTTCCTTTTTCTTTGACGAAAGCAGGTTTCAGCCCCGACAAGATTTCTAAACTTGTATTAGGTTTAATGAATTCATCTTTATTAAAAATGATTGGATTGCCTTTTCTTTGATGAATTTCAATATCAGAAATCTCTTCAGCGAATCTTCCGGCTTCCTGTGCTTTCTTAGCCTTAAGCTGTGAATGTAATGCAAATTCGTCCTGTTCTTCTCTTGAAATTTTATAAAGTTCAGCAAGATTTTCAGCGGTTTTCCCCATCGCTTCGGTTCCGTAGAGTTGTTCCATTTTCGGATTAATAAATCTCCAGCCGAAACTGCTGTCGTACATTTTCTGTCCGGTATCAAAAGATTTTTCTGCTTTTGACAAAACGTAAGGTCCTCTCGACATTCCTTCAACACCTCCCGAAATAAAAAGATCACCTTCACCGGATTTTATTGCTCTGTAAGCCTGTACAACCGCACTCATTCCGGAAGCGCAAAGACGGTTCACAGTTTCCCCGGGAATCGTAACGGGAAGTCCCGCTAAAAGCAAAGCCATTCTTGCAATATTCCGGTTGTCTTCGCCAGCCTGGTTGGCACATCCGATGATGACATCATCAATTTTATCTAAAGGAATTCCTGCATTCCTTGTAATTAAATTTTTTATGACGGAAGCCAAAAGATCATCTGTTCTCACAGCAGATAAACTTCCATTAAAATTTCCGATAGCAGAACGGGTTCCACTAACAACAAAGGCATCTTTCATCTTATTTTATGAATTCTAAAAGAGGAGTGATAAATCTATCAAAAACTTCAATATGCGGCATATGGCCTACATGATCAAGCTCTACAAGTTTTGAATTTTTTATTTTTTTCTGAGTTTCTTTTCCCAAATTTTGATATTGTCCCATCAAAGGCTGCAGCTCTTTTGGCGCAAAAGCTTTTCCGATAGCAGTTCTGTCGCGTGTCCCGATAATGAGCAGAGTAGGAACTGCAATTTTTTGAAAATCATCAATAACAGGCTGCGTGTACACCATATCAGAAGTTAAAGCGGCATTCCATGCAGTAATAGGGAAATCTTTGGAGATTGTCCAACCTGCAACATGATTCAGCCAGCGATCGTACTCAGGTTTCCATTTTCCATCATAATAGAACTGGAGCATGTATTTTTTGTAAGAATCATAGGTTTTCCCCAATTCTTCCTTGTATTGTTTATCAATATTCTGATAAGGTGAAAAAAAGCGGTAGTCTTCAAGACCGATAGGATTTTCAAGAATCAGTTTTTCTATGTTTTCTGGATACATTACTGTCATTTTGGTAGCAAGCATTCCGCCCATGGAATGTCCGAGAATCATGAATTTGTCAATTTTCAGGCTATCAAGAATTGATTTTGTATTTTCTCCCAATTGTTGAAAACTGAATTGATACTGCTGAGGTTTTGAAGATTTTCCGAAACCAATCTGATCAGGTATAATTAATCTGAATCCTTTTTCCGAAAGTGTTTTTGCGGTTTCTTCCCAGTATGCTCCGTTGAAATTTTTGCCGTGAAGCATCAGGATGGTTTTTCCGTTAGGATTTTTTGGCTGAATATCCATAAAAGCCATTTTCAGCTTTTGATTTTGAGAATGAATGGTTTTAAAATGTACAAGAAACGGATATTTTGCCTGTGAAAGTTCAGCATCATAAGCTATTAGCTTTTCTTGAGCCAGGGCGAAAAAGCAATGGATGAACAGAGCAAAAAATGCGATTTTATTCAATTTCATTTTCAGTTTTTTCAGATTTCGTCAAATATACAAATTAAAATTTTTCAGATTAGGAAAGGAAAAGATGTCGATCCGTACATTTGGACTCTGAAGTACTTGAGAAATTTTTTCCGTAAATTTGCTGTTCTAAATTTTGAATTTTGATCAGTAACGAACAAATAAAAGAAACACAATCCAGAATTGCGGATTTGCATAAATATCTTCAGATCGAGAAGAAAAAGATTGAAATCACCAATGATGATGAAAAAACGGCTGCGCCTGAATTCTGGGATAATCCCAAAGAAGCGGAAGCTTTCCTAAAGCAGCTTCGCTCTAAGAAAAAATGGGTGGAAGAATATGAAGATATCAATACCCAGTTTGAAGATTTGCAGGTTTTAATCGAATTTGCCAAAGAAGATCCTGATTCCGAAAAAGAGCTTGAAGAAACTTTTCCCCAGCTTTTGGAAAAAATCGAAAATCTTGAATTTAAAAATATGCTTTCAAATGAAGGAGACGAGCTTTCTGCAGTTTTGCAGATTACAGCAGGAGCCGGAGGTACAGAAAGCTGCGATTGGGCTTCGATGCTGATGAGGATGTACACAATGTGGGCAGATAAACAAGGTTATAAAGTACGCGAACTGAATTTTCAGGAAGGTGATGTTGCGGGTGTGAAAACCGTAACGCTGGAAATAGATGGTGAATTTGCTTTCGGATATTTGAAAGGAGAAAACGGCGTTCATCGGTTGGTAAGAATTTCACCGTTTGATTCCAATGCAAAACGCCATACTAGCTTTGTTTCGGTATATGTATATCCGCTAGTTGATGACACTATTGAAATTAATATTAATCCTGCGGATATTTCTTTTGAAACCATGCGTTCTTCAGGAGCCGGAGGCCAGAACGTAAATAAAGTGGAAACTGCGGTTCGACTTCGCCACGTGCCAACAGGAATTATCATCGAGAATTCCGAGTCCCGTTCTCAGCTTCAGAATAAGGAAAAAGCAATGCAATTGCTCCGTTCAAGGCTGTACGAAATAGAGCTGGAAGAAAGAATGAAGGCCCGTAACGAAATCGAAGCCAACAAAATGAAAATAGAATGGGGAAGCCAGATCCGAAATTATGTCATGCATCCTTACAAGCTGGTAAAAGATGTTCGTTCAGGATACGAAACTTCTGACGTAGATGCTGTAATGAATGGGAATTTAACTCCATTTCTCAAAGCTTTTCTGATGGCAGATGGGACAGCCGTAGTTGATGATCTGGATTTATAAGCGTTAAAAAATCTTAATAAATTTCAGATTCAGGTTTTAAAAGTCTATTTTTGTGCTATAACAAATCTTAATGGAAAATTTTGAAAGTTGGAAGGATTTGCTCAATCCTGAATTTTATATAAAACTGGGCGGATTTTGGCTTATTTTATTCATCATATTTGCGGAAACCGGTTTATTTGTCGGTTTTTTTCTTCCCGGGGACAGTCTTCTTTTTATTTCGGGGATTTATGCCAAGGAAATCATTAATGAGACATTTGGCTCTTTCGGCGGAGATTTTATTGATACCACGATACTGGCTTCATTTGTTGCAGCAGCAGCAATTATAGGAAATGAGGTGGGATATTTCTTCGGAAGAAAAGCAGGCCCTGCCTTATATAAAAAAGAAGATACTTTCCTGTTCAAGAAGAAATACCTTTTTCAGGCGCATGATTTCTTTGAAAAACATGGTTCACTGGCTGTGATTATGGCAAGATTTCTACCGATCGTAAGAACTTTTACGCCGATCGTTGCAGGGATTGTAGAAATGGATAAAAAGAAATTCCTGAAAGACAATATCATCGGAGCAGTTCTTTGGTCATTCACTTTGATCTATGCAGGGCATTATCTTGACAAATTATTCCGTGATGAGTTCGGCATTGATCTGAAATCTAAGCTGGAATATATCATCATTGTCATCGTTCTGATTACAACACTTCCCGTACTCTTTAAGTTTTTCTTCGGAAAAAAGCCTGAAGACATTACTACAAAAGAAGATTAATTAAATAAAATAAATAGAAACGGCTTTCCTTCGAAAGCCGTTTTGTTTTTTTTAGAAAAATATAATTTAGTTAAAAAGATCCCTTACTTTATCGAAAAAGGTTTTCTCTTTTCCTGAAGGTTCGGCAGCCATTTGTCCGCTGCTCATCTGTTTTTCAAAGAATTCTTTTTGCTCGGGGTTTAGCTTTTGCGGAGTCCATACATTGAT